>JALUWV010000051.1 GCA_027019335.1 Sulfurimonas sp.
AACAAAGCAGCGATTATCTTTGAGGGTGATCGTGGGGATGTGCAAACGATTACCTATCTTGAACTTTATAAAAATGTAAATAAATTTGCAAACTTGCTCAAAGAAGATTTTGGAGTACAAAAGGGTGATAGAGTTGTTATCTATATGCCTATGATTCCTGAAGCTGCGTATGCAATGCTTGCTTGTGCGAGAATTGGGGCTATACATTCTATTGTATTTGGTGGATTTTCTAGCGAAGCTCTTAAAGATAGAATTGAAGATGCTGAGGCAAAAGTTGTGATTACAGCTGATGGTGCATTTCGTAAAAGTAAACCCTATCTTCTTAAACCTGTTGTTGATGCCGCACTTGAGGGAGAAACACCTGTTGAAAAAGTACTTGTAGTACAGAGAAACCATGAAGATGTAACATGGAAAGAGGGACGAGATTACTCTTATAATGAACTTATAGGAGATAAATCAACAGAGTGCGAGGCAGAGGTTATGGAGAGCGAAGACCCACTTTTCCTACTCTATACTTCTGGAAGTACAGGAAAACCTAAGGGTGTACAACATAACTCAGCTGGGTATATTCTTTGGGCGCAGATGACTATGGAGTGGGTTTTTGATGTAAAAGAGAATGATACTTACTGGTGTACAGCGGATGTTGGCTGGATTACCGGACATACTTATATAGTATATGGTCCACTTGCCATGGGTGCAACAACGGTAATGTTTGAGGGGGTAATCACATACCCTGATGCAGGTCGCCCATGGGATATGGTACAAAAACATAGAATTAATCAGTTTTATACCGCTCCTACTGCAATTCGTGTGTTACATAAAATGGGCGAAGATGCACCGAAAAAATATGACCTTTCAAGTCTGAAAGTACTTGGAACAGTTGGTGAGCCAATCGACCCACCTGCTTGGCAATGGTACTATGAAGAGGTAGGTTCAAGTAAATGTGCGATTGTTGATACGTATTGGCAAACTGAGACAGGTGGGCATATTGTTTCACCACTTCCAGGGGCGACACCGATTAAACCTGCATGTGCGACCTTGCCACTTCCTGGGATTATGGGTGAAATTTTAGACCCTGAGACGGGTGAGAGAGTAGGGAAAGGTGAGAGTGGTTATATGTGTATTACTCGTCCTTGGCCTTCACAGATTCGTGGTGTTTGGGGTGATGAGGAACGTTATAAAAAATCTTATTTTGGTGATGTAGTTAAAGATGGGAAGCCAGTTTACTTTACAGGTGATGGTGCAAACTATGATGAAGATGGTTACATTACAATTACTGGACGTACAGATGATGTGATCAATGTGAGTGGGCATAGAATGGGAACTGCTGAAGTGGAAGCCGCAGTTAAAAAGCATGCCAATGTTGCGGAAGTAGCTGTTGTTGGAAAACCACATGAACTCAAAGGTGAAGGGATTTTTGCTTACATTGTTCTCAAATCTGATAGTGGAATAGCAGATGAACTTGAAGAGATGAAAGCTATTAATGGCATTATAAAAAAAGAGATAGGTAATATTGCTCTTTGTGATGATATGGTATTTGTTTCAGGACTTCCAAAGACACGTTCAGGAAAAATTATGCGTCGAATACTTCGTGCTATTGCGAAGGGTGAAAAAATTACTCAAGATATATCAACACTAGAAGACCCTTCTGTTGTTGCAAAAATCGAAGAGATGGTAAACGCTCAGTAGTTAATCAATTCTCTCATCTTAAAATTCAATAGATATGTGTTATAATCTTCACTATAAAAAATAGTGGAGAGTGTAGATGCTGTATAAGTTGTTGTATCTTCTACTCTTTACACTCTCCGTATCTGCACAAACACTTCCTTGTCATAAAAAACACATCTTACTTTTACACTCTTACAATCCTTCTATGAGTTGGGAGAGAAATATTGATGATGCTGTTTATGATGTTTTAAAACCACAAAAAAATGGCTATATTATTCATAGAGAGTATATGGATACAAAGAGAATCTTTACGAAAAAATATCTCAATGACCTTAAAACACTTTATGCGATTAAATATAAAAAAGTACATTTTGACTTGATTTTGGCAAGTGATAATAATGCTTTTGATTTTTTAAGAAAAAATAGAAACAAGCTTTTTGGCGATGTACCTGTCGTTTTTTGTGGGGTCAATTTTTTTAAAGATAAAGATATACAAGGCTTAGATAAGTTTACAGGTGTCGCAGAAGAATTTGATGTCAAAGATACTCTTAAAGTTGCACTCAAACTCAAACCAAAAACCAAAAATGTTTTAATAATCAACGACTATCTTACTACTGGAAGAGCTTGGACAAAAACTATTAAAAAAGATTTGCAAGGGGTAAAACCACATCTAATGTTTGCACAAAATCTTTCAATCGCTGACTTGCAAAAATCTCTTGAAAAGCTCTCTGATGATACCATCGTTATACTCGGAGTCTATTTTAAGGATAAAGACGGACAATATTTCACATATGAAGAAATAGGCAAACTTATAGCAGAGCACTCAAGTGTTCCTGTCTTTTGTCTTTTGAAATTTAACATCGGTAATGGGATTGTAGGAGGAAGTGTGATAGGTGGCTACTATCAAGGTAAAGCGATGTCAAAAATTGCCCTCAGAGTTTTACATGGAACAGATGCTCGTAGCATACCTGTCCTAAAACATGGTGCTACAAAACTCATCTTTGATTATAATGCTCTGAAAAAATACGGGCTTTCACCTTATAATATCCCAAAAGATGCACTGATTTTAAACAGACCAATGAGTTTCTATGAACAACATAAAAGTGTTATTTGGATTGCAGTATTTATCACTACTATTTTAATCACTATTATTATTCTTCTTTTAAAAAGTATTGGAGAACGAAAAAAGAGTGAACATCTTTTAGTTGTTTCACAAGAAAACATAGAGAAACTTAATCAAGAGTTAGAAAACAAAGTGATGCAGAGAACACAAGCACTCGAAGCCTCAAACTACGAGATAAATCTAATTCTTAACTCTATTATGGAGGCTATCATAGTTTTTAAGGATGGTCTTTCTGTTGACCTGAATGATACAGCATTAAATCTTTTATCTTCTTCAAAAGAAGAGCTAATAGGAAAGTCTCCATTTGAATTTGTAGCTCCTAATTTTTATGAGCAAATTAAAAATAGTTTACTTCTTGAATATCCAAAACCTTATGAAGTTGCTATTGTAAAAAAAGATGGTTCACTCATCCCTGCTTTAGTGAAACCATTTGCAATTAAAACATTAAATCACTCACTACGAATTGTTGCACTTCTTGATTTAAGAGAGATAAAACAAAAAGAAGAAGCCTTGAAGCTAGCGAGAAAAAAAGCAGAAGTAGCAACAGAGGTAAAGTCCTCTTTTTTGGCAACTATGTCGCATGAGATACGAACACCTATGACAGCTATCTTAGGAATGAGCCATCTTCTTTTGGACACAGAGCTAAATGAAAAACAGAAAGAGCATCTTGCAACCATTCAAAAGAGTGCAAAGTCACTTTTACGTATTATTAACGATATTTTAGATTTTTCCAAGATAGAAGCAGGGAAACTCTCCCTTGATAAAGTAGATTTTGATATGCAAAAGATGATTCAAGAGATTTTTAATCTTGTAGGTTTAAAGGCAGAAGAAAAAAATCTTACACTAAGTTTAGAGTATGACAAGAGTATGGAGCATCTATTTTATGGAGATGCTCTTAGAATATCTCAAATCTTGACTAATCTACTAAGTAATGCCATAAAGTTTACAGAACAAGGAAACGTGACACTCAAAGTTACACAAACTGCAGACAATAGCATTCGCTTTGAAGTCAAAGATTCAGGAATTGGACTGACTAAAGAGCAGGCAGGTAAACTTTTTTTAGCCTTTACTCAAGCAGATAATAGCACAACAAGAAAGTATGGTGGAACAGGCTTGGGACTCTCTATATCTAAAGAACTTGTAGCACTAATGGATGGTAAAATTTGGGTAGAGAGTGAGTATGGAGAGGGGAGTAGCTTTTTCTTTGAAATCTTTTTAGAAAAAGGAATAACAGTTGCTTCCTCTTTACAAAACAGCAGTCCAAAAGAGAGTATAGAGATACATAATGATTCTATGCAAGGGACTCAAAAGTTAGACTTTAAGCATAAACAAAAACTTTTGAAGGAGTTTAGAGAATATGCTTTAAAAAGACGACCAAAACCCTGTCATGAACTACTAAGTGAAGTAGTGAAATACCAGTTGAGTCCTAAAGAAAAGGCACTCTTTAAGGATTTAAAAATGATGGTAAATATGCGAAGATATAAAAGTATAGTGGAGCTTATAGATGAACAATAAAACAATTTTAATAGTAGATGATACTATTTCAAATCTCGATATTCTTATGGAACTTCTTGATGAATATGATCTAATAGATGCAACGAATGGCAAAGATGCGTTAGAAATACTGAGTACAGAACATATTGATTTGATTTTACTCGACATAATGATGCCTGAGATGGATGGCTATGAGGTTTGTAGCAGAATAAAATCTCAAGATGATACAAAAAATATTCCTATCATTTTCATTACTGCAAAAACAGATGAAGAGAGCATTTCAAAAGCATATGATGTGGGAGGGAGTGATTATATTAGAAAACCATTTTTTCCAAAAGAGCTTTTTGCACGTATCAAAAAAGAGTTAAGGTTAGAGGAAGTTATATCGGAATTGAAATATTTGTCAGTTATTGATCCTTTAACCAAACTTTATAATAGAAGATTTTTTATAGATAGCTCTAAAACAGTCTTAGAACTAGCCAAACGAGAGAGAACACCACTCTCTTTAATGATGATAGATATAGATAAATTTAAAAATGTGAATGATACTTATGGGCATCAAGTAGGTGATGAAGTGCTGAAATTATTGGCGAAGATTATGAAAAGTAGACAAAGAAAAAGTGATATGTCTTGTCGATATGGTGGAGAAGAGTTTGTTGTTTTACTTCCTAATACATCTATAGAAGAAGCAGAATCGGTTGCAGAAGAGCTTAGAGAAAGTGTAGAACAAAGCCATTTTGAATTAAGTATGAAAGAGAGTGTAAAATTTACTATCAGTATAGGTCTATCTACTGTACAGCTTGAGAATGAAGGAAGTATAGAGAAAGTATTAAAGAGAGCAGACGATGCTCTTTATGAAGCAAAAGAGAGTGGACGCAATCGCGTTCAAGTAAAAATCAAATAAAAGAGAGAAGAGTATGGAATTATGTGTTGCCCTAGATTTACCCACAAAAGAAGAGAACCTTGTTTTAATCGAAAAAATTAAAGCTCATGATGTTTGGCTAAAGGTCGGACTTCGTACCTATATCCGTGATGGTGAAGAGTTTTTAAAAGCTATTAAAGAAATTAATCCTGATTTTAAAATATTTTTAGATTTAAAACTCTATGACATTCCAAATACTATGGCGGATGCTGCTGAGTCTATCATGGGGCTTGGGGTTGATATGTTTAATGTGCATGCAAGTGCAGGGAAACGAGCAATGGAAACTGTCATGCAAAGACTAGAAAAGTTTGAGTCACGACCAATAGTTTTAGCTGTCACAGCCCTAACATCATTTGCTGAAGATGAATTTCAAGCAGTATATGAGAGTTCAATCCAACAAAAAGCAAATCAATTCGCAAAAGATGCACAAGATGCTGGACTTGATGGTGTTGTTTGCTCTGCATTTGAAAGCAGGTCTATCAAAAATATTACTGATGTAAATTTTATGACATTAACCCCAGGAATTAGACCATTTGGTGAAGATGCAGGCGATCAAAAACGTGTGGCAGATGTGGCTTTTGCAAAAAATGAAAGTGTTGATTTTATTGTTGTTGGTCGTCCAATTTATCAGTCTCAGAATCCAGCTGAAGTTGTAAGTAAAATCTTAGCACAATTTTAGTGGTTGTTTTTGACCTTCTTTTGTAAGGTCTTAAATTTTGCAGAGAAAAGAGCAATTTTATAGAGTGTGAAGTTGGCTTTCATTTTATAAATTCCGGTGGAGTTAATAAAATATTGTGCTGTTAAATCCTTGCGTTTTTGTAGACTGAGTATTTTAAAGCTAAGGTTATCGAGTACGAGAGGTGCTGTGTTTTTTGTTTTGAAATAACAAAGTACCATATGCTCTCCACCACGAAAATTTTCTTTGACGATTGTAATAAATAATTTCTTTTCATCAAATCCAAGTTTTATGAGAGAATAATATTTGATAATCGCATAATCTTCACAGTCTCCATAGCCTACAGTGAGAAATTCTTTGGGTGTTGCCCAGCTATCTAACTCTTTATTGATTATGTCATCATACTGAGGGAGAAGCCGATTGAGATAAAAGTTAATTTTGTTGAGTTGTATTTGTTGTGAATTCTTTTTACAGCTTTGAAGGTAATCCGTATAATCAAGTATACGATTATAAGAGATAGGATGTTCTTCTTTTATTTTAGTAAGTTCATTTTTACTAAAAGAGGGATAAGTGTCTGCATATAACGGTAAAAGTAATAAAAAAATAAGTATGTATTTCATTTATATACCAATAGAATTTATTTTAAAGTTTAAGAAGTGGTAACAAGGCGAGAACTTGAAAAAAATTTACTCTTAAAACTTTAAGTATTATATATTATTTATGCTTTTTTTACAACACCTTAGTCAAAAAATATTAGCTAAAGCGAAAAACTTACAATCTTATTTTTTACTTTGTAACTTTGGCTTAATGAAAAATATGGGGGGTCTAAAAAGTGCTTGAAACTATGGTATATTAGTAGTAAACAAAGGTTTATTTATAAATGGCTGTAAAAAAACTGCAAAAGTATGTCCCAGTTGTCAAAAAATCATGTACAATATAACATCAACGACACAAACTATCTTTACAAAAAGACTTAATGAAAAGTATAAAGAATATAAAATGCACAACACAACAAATGCAATAGATGCTGGAGTGTTTTCCCCTATGAAAAAGCTACTCAAAATACATAATGGATTTACTAAAAGTTTGCAGCTGAAAATGCTTAACGATTACCTATTAAGTCATAAGAAAAAATGATGATTTAGACCCCTGTATTTTTCATTAAGCCACAAAATTAGACATAGTTTGCCAGATATAGACAAGGTTGTGGTTGGAAAATTAAAAGGAGAGGGATATAAACCCCTTATTTAAGGGGTTTATATAAGATTGGTAGATATTTACATCATCCCAGGCATACCACCCATTTGTGAAGGCATTCCTGCACTAGGGTCTGGTAATGGTTCAGGTTCTTTTATCTCAAAGATTGCTGCTTCTGTTGTAAGGAGTAAAGATGAAACAGATGTTGCGTTGGTGAGAGCAACACGTTCAACCTTAAGTGGGTCAATGATTCCTTCTTCAAACATATCAACATATTCTCCTGTTGCTGCATTAAAACCTATGTTTTTATTTTCGGCATTTTCTACCGCATTTACAACAACACCCGTATCAAATCCTGCATTTGCAGCTATTTGTTTCATAGGTGCTTTCACTGCACGTAAAATAATCTCATAACCTATCTTTTGATCACCTTCGAGTGTATTGTTAAGGAGTGAAGCTGCACGAACGAGTGCTGCACCACCACCAATAACAATACCTTCTTCAACGGCTGCTTTTGTTGCACTTAGAGCATCATCAACTCTATCTTTTTTCTCTTTCATTTCTGTCTCGGTCGCTGCACCTACTTTAATAACTGCAACACCACCACTTAATTTTGCTAAACGCTCTTGCAATTTTTCTTTATCATATTCAGAACTTGTTGCATCTATTTGTACTTTGATTTCTGCAATTCTTGCTTGCACTAAGGCTTCATCCCCTGCACCATTTACAATTACAGTATTGTCTTTGTCTATAACGACACGAGTAGCTTGTCCTAGCATTTGAATATTTGCACCTTCAAGTGTATGTCCTGTCTCTTCAGAAATCACAACACCAGCTGTTAAAGTCGCTATATCTTGTAACATCGCTTTTCTTCTATCACCAAATCCTGGTGCTTTTACTGCAGAAATATTTAAAACACCACGCAATTTGTTCACAACTAAAGTAGAAAGTGCTTCACCCTCTACATCTTCAGCAATAATAAGTAAAGGACGACTTGTCTTTTGTACTTGTTCTAAAACAGGCAGTAAATCTTTAAGTGAAGAAATTTTACTATCAACGAGTAAAATCCAAGGATTTTCAATCTCTGCTATCATTTTTTCTGCATTTGTAATAAAGTAAGGGCTTAAATATCCACGGTCAAACTGCATTCCTTCAACAACATCAAGTTCATCAGAAATCCCTTTTGCCTCTTCAACAGTAATAACACCATCTTGACCAACTTTATCCATCGCCTCTGCAATCATATTTCCAATATCACTATCAGAGTTTGCAGAGATAGTGGCTACTTGAGCAATATCTTTTTTTCCATCAACAATTTTACTTGCAGCTTTTAAATTATCTAAAATTTCAGCTGTTGCTTTATCCATACCACGTTTTACTTCCACAGGATTTGCACCTGCAGTAATATTACGAAGACCTTCTAAGAAGATTGCATTTGCAAGCACTGTGGCAGTAGTTGTTCCATCACCTGCCTCATCAGCAGTATTGGAAGCCACCTCCTTTACAAGTTGCGCCCCCATATCTTCAAGTTTATCACTAAGCTCTACTTCACGTGCAACAGAAACACCATCTTTAGTGATGATAGGTGATCCATAGCTTCTTTGTATCAGTACATTACGACCACGAGGTCCCATTGTTACTTTTACTGCATCTGTTAGTTTTTCAACACCACGAGCTAATGCATTACGAGCATTGTCTGAAAAAATTATCTCTTTTGCCATTTTTATTATCCTATTATTCCAAATATATCATCAACATCAAGAACGATGTACTTTTCGCCATTAAACGAAACTTCATTTCCTGCATATTTACCAAATAAAACTTGATTTTTATTTTCTAAAACAGTCACTTCTTTACTCACTGCAACAACTTCACCACGGGATGGTTTCTCTTTTGCATTATCCGGAATGATGATACCAGACATCGTTGTTGTAGCTTCTTCTACGCGTTTAACTAAAACTCTTTTTCCTAATGGTTGAAAGTTCATTAAATCTCCTTTATTTTAGTAATATTGTTATTTATAGAAAGAATTTTAGCATAATTTTCCAAATAAGGAACTTTAAAGCTTTAGATGGCTATAATTCCACCCTCTTAAAAGATGTCAGGGTAGCTCAGCTGGTTAGAGCACTGGTCTCATAAGCCGGGGGTCGGGGGTTCAAGTCCCCCCTCTGACACCATTTTTTAAAACTATCTTTTAATCTATTCAAATTTTACAATTTCAAATCATTTTTATTTTAAAGAAGAAGCTATCTGTTTTTTAGAAAATTTTAAGTAGAAGAGAAATGCTACAACGTAGCAAATCCCTTATATAGAAAGTTTATTTTATTTTTTTGCATCTTTTAAAGAATCTGCAATTAAAAATGCAAGTTCTAAAGATTGGTCCGCATTGAGACGTGGGTCACAATGTGTATGGTAACGAGAACTTAAATCCTCTTCAGTTACTGTAAAACTTCCACCGATGCATTCAGTTACATTTTTACCAGTCATCTCTAAATGCACACCACCAGCATGTGTGCCTTCTGCTTTATGCACTTGAAAAAATTCTTTCATTTCTGTTAAGATACTATCAACTGGACGTGTTTTGTAGTTGTTTGAAGACTTAATGGTATTGCCATGCATTGGGTCACATGACCATACCACTTTCATTCCTTCCCTCTCAACAGCTTTTATTAAGGCTGGAAGTCCATCGCCTACTTTTCCAGCTCCCATACGTACAATAACATTCAATCTGCCTGCTTCATTTTCAGGGTTCAGTGCTTGACAAAGTTGAATTAATTCTTCAGGATCCATAGATGGACCAGCTTTGACACCAATAGGATTTTTCACACCTCGAAGATACTCCACATGAGCACCATCAAGTTGACGTGTTCTATCTCCTATCCAAAGCATATGTGCTGATGTATCATACCAATCACCACTTATAGAGTCTTGACGAGTAAAGGCTTCTTCATAAGGAAGAAGGAGTGCTTCATGTGAAGTGTAAAAATCAGTTTCACGGAGTGTTCTATATGTTTTAGAAGTTACACCACAAGCCTCCATAAATTGTAAAGATTTACCAATCTCTTCTGCTAAAGCCTCATACTTTTTCGTTTGTTCACCTTGATGTGCAAAATCTTGTGTCCATTGATGTACCTTATGTAAATCAGCTAAGCCACCAGATGCAAATGCACGAAGTAAGTTTTGAGTTGCTGATGCTTGATTATAGGCTCTTATCATTCTTTCAGGATCTGGAACACGCGCTTGTTTTGTAAACTCAGAACCATTGATAATATCTCCACGGTATGAAGCTAATGTAATATCATTAAAAGTTTCAGTATCTGATGAACGAGGCTTCGCAAATTGCCCTGCCATACGTCCAACTTTGATAACAGGAAGTCCTCCTGCATATGTCATGACAACTGCCATTTGCATCATTGCTTTAAAACTGTCTCTAATGTTATCTGCATGAAATTCAGAAAAACTCTCTGCACAATCGCCACCTTGTAGTAAAAAAGCCTCTCCATTTGCAACATTTGCAAGTTCTGTTTTCAAAGAACGTGCTTCTCCTGCAAAAACTAAAGGTGGGTAATTTTTTAACTCCGATAAAACATTATTTAATGCTGTTTCATCAGGATAAGTTGGTTGTTGTAAAATTGGTTTGTTTCTCCAACTTGATGGGCTCCAAGTACTCATATTATAGGCCTTCGTAAATTATTTTTTTGAAGTTTATCTAAAAAAAGTTTTATTTATGCTTTTATGAGTATAATAACGAAATATATTGCCAAGAGGTTTGAGTATGCAAAAAAAAGAACTCATATCATTAATAGATAAAATGTGTAAAGAGTTACTTCTTATTATTGATGAACAAGAACGAGAAGCAACAGTCGTTCAAGTTGCCAATTATCTTAAAGAATCAGCAGAACTTATAACTACAGTAGAAGAAGAGAAAATGAGTTTGGCGGGGTATGCCGAATCACTCTTCCATAATGCTTATGAAGATATTGCGAAGAAGAGTTTAGCATCGTACAAACAGACCAATACAAACATAGAAAGACTGACAGAACTCCATGAAAACACTTTGGAACAATGTGCAAAATCACAAATTGACATTCCTAGTCTTACAAATCGTTTTAATGAGATTCAAGACCATATGACTTCTGAAGTTATGCGCGCAAATAAAGTTATCTCACAATTAACATCTCAAATACAAGAACTTGAAGAAAAAACAAATATAGATGCCCTTACAAAAGTCTTTAACAGACGAGCCTTAACAACTTATCTTAACGGACTTTGTAACAACAAAAAACTGCCCTTTAATTTTCACCTTTTGATGATTGACATTGATGATTTTAAACAAATAAATGACAAATATGGACATGTTGCAGGCGACAAAGTACTCATTTATATAGCAAACATCTTGAGAAAAACACTCAGAGATGGAGATAAAGTCTTTCGTTTTGGTGGTGAAGAGTTTGTCGTTGCCCTCAACAGAGTTGATACTGAACATTGTATTAAAGCGAGTAATAGACTCTTAAATCTTATCAGAACTAACAAGCTTCTTTATAAAAATAAAACATTACAAGCCACAGTAAGCATTGGTGCAACCAAATTTGTGCAAGGTGACACTCCAGACTCCTTACTTGCCCGTGCAGACAAATCCTTGTATATAGCAAAAAGCAATGGTAAAGATCAACTTCATACGGAGAATGTTTAATGGACGTTAATTATTTCGATTTAGCTGCAAGTGCAATTATTTTACTACTTGGACTCAAAGGGATTATCAATGGGTTTTTCAAAGAACTTTTTGGACTTATTGGTATTATTGGTGGTATCTTTGTTGCCTCACGTGTTGGAAATCAAGTTGGGCAGTATTTAAGTGATCTCATTTTCAAGTTTGACAATTCGGCTGCGATTCATTTTACTGGTTTTTTAGCAACACTTATTGCTGTTTGGCTTGTTATGATTCTCATGGGAACGATTTTCAAGAAGCTTAGTGCAATGAGTGGGCTTGGTTTAATGGATAAACTGTTTGGATTTGTTTTTGGTGCAAGTAAATTTTTTCTTATTGCTTCTGTCATTGCATTTTCAGTACACAATATCAAAGCTTTGCAAACAACTTTAGATACATCTCTCAAAACAAGT
>JALUWV010000052.1 GCA_027019335.1 Sulfurimonas sp.
GGCTTGTTTTGCAAACCAAATCCTAGAAGGAATCTACTTTTATAGTGGGTTTACATATCTTTACACACTTGCACGTTCAGGAAAAATGCTCGGTTCTGCACAGATGATACGTTTTATTCAACGCGATGAAGTGACACACTTAGTGCTGTTTCAAAATCTTATCAATACTTTGAGAAAAGAGCGAGCAGACCTCTTTACAGAGGAGCTTAGAGCAGAAGTTATTGAGATGTTCAAAGAAGCGGTAGAGTTAGAAGTTACTTGGGGAAAATACATTACACAAGGGCAGATTTTGGGTTTGACAGATGATATTGTCGAGCAGTACATTAAATACCTTGCAGATGATAGACTCCGCTCCGTAGGATTTGAAAAACTTTATAATGTAGAAAATCCAATCAAATGGGTTGATGACTTTGCGAAGTTTAATGATCAAAAAACAAACTTTTTTGAAGGCAATGTGACAAACTACTCTAAAGGGAGTCTCTCTTTTGATGATGACTTCTAAAACGCAGGAGCCAAAACTCTGCTCCCTCCTTTTTGAAACCAAACAAAACTATAACACTAACTTACAAACACTTCTCTCTCTTATAAAACAAACGCAAGCAAGTAGCATTATTGTTGCCCCTGAACTCTGTTTGACAGGGTTTGATTATGAACATTTTGACGCCGCTGCTACATTTGCTATAGAGGCGACAAAGGCACTTGAAGAATCTTCTAAAAAGAAAATAATTATACTCACAATGATAGAAAAAAGAGAGAATAAATTCTTTAATATAGCAAAGATTTTTTATAATGGTGAAGTAGTCCATAGTCGAGCAAAAGCAAAACTTTTTCGTTTTGGAGGGGAGCATAAGTATTTTAGTGAGGGTAATCCAAATGAAGTACAAATAGTGGAAGTCGCAGGAGTCAAAATCGCACTCCTCATCTGTTTTGAGTTGCGTTTTAAGGAACTTTGGAGAGAGATAGAAGGTGCGGACATTATAGCTATCCCTTCTTGGTGGGGCATTTTAAGAACAGAACACTTCAAAACACTCACACAAGCCCTTGCCATTATGAATCAGTGCTATGTCGTAGCAAGCGATAGTGCAAACAAAGAGTGCTCAAAAATGAGTGCTATCATTACTCCGCAAGGGGAAGTGACGTACAATGAGCAAAAAGCACTTCTCTTACAAACCTACTTGTCAAAAGAGGTGAAAGTAATGCGGAAGTATTTGGATGTAGGGATAGATTTCTAAAGAGATTCTATCTTCTCATTATACTCTTCTGTGATACTCTCAAGTTCAGTTTGCACCTCTTCAAATGTTTCAAAGAGTCTCTCTACTTCTGCCTCCTCTTTGGCAACTGTTTTTGAAAGCTCCATAAGTTTGGCACTCTCTCCTGCATTTGAGGCTTCTATAAGTGCTTCATGGTTTAAGGCTACACTCTCTTCGAGTTGCATAATCTGTTCTTCGAGTTTTTCACTCTTTTTTTTCAGAGGTGAAGTAAGTTTATTGCGTTCTCTTACAAGCTCTGCACGGAGTTTTTTGTTCTCTTTTGTGGAGGATTTTGGAGCTTGTTTGCTCACCTCTTCTTTTTCTTCCTCTTCCCAGCCAATCTTTTGTAAAAAATCATCATAGCCACCATCAAAATACTCTGCACCATCACGAGCAAAAATAATGAGCCTATCACAGACACGGCGAAGCATCTCTTCGGAGTGAGTGACAATCATCACAGCTCCTTGGAAGTTTGTTATTGCGTTTGTGAGGGCTTCTATACTTTGAATGTCAAGGTGGTTTGTTGGTTCATCTAAAAAGAGTAAGTTTACATCTTGCGCTAAAATCTGTCCAAGCATGACACGCGATTTCTCACCCCCTGAGAGGAGAGAAACCTTTTTGTCTGCACTCTCTCCACTAAACATCATCGCCCCTGCAATACTGCGAATCTCTTGCATAGAGCGTTTGGGATTGGCGGAGTGAATCTCATCGCTCACTGTTGCATTTTCATGCAAACGCGCGATGTTTGTTTGTCCAAAGTGTGCAAACGTTACAGAGGGGTGAGAGTTGATACTTCCGCTTAGGTGTTGCAACTCCCCTGCTAAGGTGTTTAAAAGTGTTGATTTTCCTTTTCCATTTTTTCCTA
>JALUWV010000053.1 GCA_027019335.1 Sulfurimonas sp.
CTGTCTTTCTTTTTTTTGAATTTTTGCAAAAAATGGGTTTTATTTCTTTCTAGTGTAACCTTTTGTAACAGTTTCAAAAAGAAACACTAAAAACTTAAATTATGATTTGACTTTAACTATAGAATCTTAATTGCTTAAATGGATGAGATAATGCTGGTTTTTGAGAGATGTGGCTGTGATATGGCTACCGAGATTAATAATTTTACCCTTCTATAAGTCGTGCAACTTTATTTTAGATTTTATATCATTTGAATTTTGCCATAGCTTTCGTATCAAATTGAATCATGGTTATCCGTTTTTGGAAGTATAACCTTATCAAGTTTAAAAATAGTTTTTATCGATAAACTCACTTTTTTTGAAAACTCTAAAGTGAGCTTATCAGTGAGTTCTAGTGACTCCTGTACAACTTGCACAGTTATTAGGTCATGCAAATACTCAAATAGTTTTCGATGTATATGTAAATTCTTTGGATAGTTTCAATACTAATTTTGATAGAAGTATCTCAATATATAAGTAATGGGTACAGTAAGAAAATTCTTACTTTTCAAATAAGTGCTTGAAAGTCCCTAATATAGGGGTTTGTGGTGGAAAAGGAGAGATTCGAAAAAACCGTACCCCATAATCATTGATTTTGTGTATAAAAGAGTGTATAATTATACACATAAAGGAAGTGACATCATGAATACAACAAGATTAAATATTACTCTACCTACCTCTCTCAATAATGATATAACTCGGTATGCAGAGGAACTCAATGAAAAGAAAAGTCATATAATAGCTTCTGCTCTTGATATGTATTTTGATTATCTTGATTTAAGAGTAGCTGAAAAAAGATTATCTGAAGATGATGGAGAAAGATATACTTTAGATGAAGTTTTTAAAGAGTTAGGTGTATAGGTTGTATACTCTTAATTTTACTAATCTATCAAAAAAAGATTTAAAAAAAATTGATAAAAGTAATCAGTTGTTTATTAAAAAATCTTTAATTGATTTTGTAGGTAATTTCAATAATGAGTATGAAATTTCACTTATGAAAAAAGGTGTTATAAAAAAGCTCAAAGGTAAAAGTGAAGATATATATCGTTTAAAGCTTCGTTCTTATAGAGTTATTTATAAAAAAGAAGATGATATTTTGATAATTTTAGTTTTAAATGTAACCACAAGGGAAGATGCTTATAAATAAATGGTTTTGACATATTTTTTATACTATGTTATAATTCTTCTGTACGAGCATTTCGAGCCTTTAGTCTGCTTAACTAACAGACATGTAAGAGGTTAAGGTTAGGACTTTCGGGTCTTAGCCTTTTTTTTTGCCAAATTTTTTGGTAAGGTTGGGGTGGGTGTGGACTTTATACTACCCTATAAAAATCAAACAACAATTTTGAAAGTCTTATAATGAATAACACTACGAATGAGAATTATAGGTTCTATCTTGCTATAGCATTCTATACGGGTATGCGAAGCGGTGAAATAATTGCACTTAAAAAAAGTGATATAGATTTTGAAAAAAATATGATTACAGTTCAAAGAACTCGCTCTTGTCATGGAGAGAGTACACCAAAAACAGTATATAGTATTAGAGATATACCAATAATAGAACTTTTAACACCATTTTTAAAGGAGTTATATAGTTTACATGATAATGAATATCTCTTTATCACTCAATATAAAAAGCCCTATATGGATACGCATGTATTTGTAGAGAACTTTTGGAAACCATCACTAAAAGAGTTAGGGATTGAATATAGACGACCATACAATGCAAGACATACATATGCTACAAATATGCTCTATCATAATCTAGTGACTCCTGTACAACTTGCACAGTTATTAGGTCATGCAAATACTCAAATGGTTTTCGATGTGTATGTAAATTATTTGGATAGTTTCAATACTAATTTTGATAGAAGTATCTCAATATATAAGTAAGGGGTACAGTAAGAAAATTCTTACTTTTCAAATAAGTGCTTGAAAGTCCCTAATATAGGGGTTTGTGGTGGACAAGGAGAGATTCGAACTCTCGGTACAGTTACCCGTACGCATCCTTAGCAGGGATGTGGTTTCAGCCACTCACCCACTTGTCCATTTTATAATTGTGGCTCCGGATGCTGGATTCGAACCAGCGACCAAGTGATTAACAGTCACCTACTCTACCGCTGAGCTAATCCGGAATGTTTGTTGAGCCGAAATTATACTTTATGACTTGCAAAAAGTCAAGGGTTTTTTAGGACTTTTTGCGTTTTCTCATTTCATTTTCTTGTGGGAGTAAAAATTCTAAGTGAGAAACGACTTTTTTGATGATTTTTTGCTCTTTAATCAGTGTTTCAAGATTTTGTAAACTTGCATCATCGAAAAGTAAATGAATGTCTTCCATTGTAAGTGGACGTTTATCTAAGGTGTTGAGAATGGCTTCTTTTGTATAATAGCTCTGATTTGGCTCTGCATGAATCCTCGATGCGATATGAATTGGCAGAGATGCATCGAACTGTAAAGATATATTATGTAGCGCTTTATAGCTAATCCCAACAACTGGATAAGCAGGTGGTCTATCAATCGTGCCTAAATCAATTCTTGTACATTGTATTTTTTGTAATACGGTATTTAATTTTTTAATTTCTTCTTTTGTATCATTGAGTTCATGGACAAAAAGAATCTCAATAAAGAGTTTACCTGTGTATTGATGGCTAAATGTGATTACTTTTTCTATAAGTTGTGTCAGGTCTATGGCTTTGTGTGGACGGTCTATTTTTTTAAAAACATCTGCACTTACAGCATCAAGAGAGAGTTTGACTTGATCAAATTTTAGAAGTGTTTGAAAGATTTTCTCATCCGTGAGTGTTGCACTGTTAGTTAAGATAAGTGTATCTGTTTTCTTCTTAATACTGTTTATAGCATCTATAAGTTTATCGAGATGAGGATAAAGAGTAGGCTCTCCATTGGCTGTGAGTGTAATAACATCTATATTTTCATTAAGATGTGTTTGAAGTGCATTTATAATTGTTGTAGGGTCTATGGTTTTGTTTTGTTTTGCAACGGTTGCACTCGGGGCAAGTTCACAATACAAACAATCAAAGTTACATTGTTTGAGAGTAGGGGAGAGGTCTACCCCTAAACTCATGCCAAATCGACGTGAATGAATAGGGCCGAAAATGATAGGATTATTTTCCACTGATTCGTTGGCACTCGCTGACAAAATGCTTTGCATTTTCAACAGGGACATCAGGTAAGATTCCATGTCCAAGGTTAAAGATATGGCGTTTGCCATTCATAACACTTTGGATATGTTCTACGGATGCAGTTGTCGCTTCTTTAGAGTAGAGACGACATGGCTCCATGTTCCCTTGAAGAATGTATTTATCGCCCAATTTTTCTTTTGCTAGTTCCATCGGTGTTGCCCAATCTACTCCAAAAACATCAAAGTTTCCATAGACTTTATCGTAAAATGAAGGAATCCCTTTTGGAAACATAATGATAGGAATGTGCGGATACTTTTCTTTGAGATATTCTGCAATTTCTACCATGTATTTCCAAGAAAATTCATCATATTTTTCAGTTTCAATTGCAGCTGCCCAAGAGTCAAAAATCTGAACAACATCAATCCCTGCTTGAATTTGTTTCTCCATATAAAGTTTGACAACTTCGGTTACTTTTGCAAGAATTTTATGTAAAAGTGTAGGGTTTGAGTACATCATTTTTTTACAAATATTGTATGTTTTTGTTCCTTGTCCTTCTATCATGTATGTAGCGAGTGTCCAAGGTGCTCCAGTAAAACCAATAAGTGCTTTATCATCTGCTAATTTTTCTTTGATAAGTTTGATAGTGTCGTACACATAAGTGAGTTTAGAAGCTGCTTCTTCACCACCTATAAGTCTCTCTATATCTGCATCACAGGTAATAGGGTCAGAAAACTTAGGACCTTCACCTTTTACAAAAGATAAATCCATACCCATCTCATCAGGAATGACAAGAATATCACTAAATAAAATAGCTGCATCCACACCTACAATATCAACAGGCTGAAGGGTTACTTCACATGCCTTTTTAGGGTCATGACAGAGATTTAAAAAGTTTCCAGCCTCTGCACGAACAGCCATATACTCTGGAAGGTAACGTCCTGCTTGGCGCATCATCCATACTGGAGTGTATGGTGTCTCTTTTCCTAAACATGCATCTACAAATATTTTACTCAAATTTAGTCCTTAATGATTATGATGTCCAACTTTACCTAAAAAGAACAAACCAACGGCTACAGCAGTGATAGAAAGTGCAAAATAGAGCATTTCTAAGGCACCATTATACTCAGTATGTCCCACTTTTTGAAAAAATCCTACAACAAGTACCATGACAATGACTTTAGAGATTTTATCTTTGAGTTGGTCAAGAGAATGAATAGCTAGGATTTTATTCTCTTTTTCATCATCTTTTGCAGGGTCTATATCGGAGATAAAAAGCTCGTAGAGTCCAAAAGAAAAAAGTATCATCACAACACCTATAAGGTATAAATCAACGGCCCCAATAATGCCACCAACAGTATCTTCATGGAAATGTTCTGGGTGGAGATGATGGATATAGGTTGAGATAACCATCTCTGCGGTGTTGTAAACATCAACAGAAGCAACGATGAAAAGAGCAACTGCACCAACAAGACCAAAAACAACTGCTAAAATAACAATAAATCGTGAACCCCAAAGTCCACTTTCAAAGATTTTCTCAATCATCTATTTTTGCCCCTCCATTTCTACCCATTTTTGAGCAATTCTTACTGCATTTGTTGCTGCTCCAACACGTAAATTATCAGCAACAATAAACATATGAATCATGTTTTTAGAGTAGGTGTCATTACGTATGCGACCAACAAATGTTTCATTCATATCTACACATGTTGCAGGCATAGGGTAGAGTGCTTCTTCTGGTTTATCTACGATGACAATATTTGGTGCTTTGCTTAAAACTTCTCTTACTTCACTTGCTTCAACTTCGCTATCAAAAGTTAGTGTAAGTGCTTCACCATGACCACGTAGTGTTGGAACACGAACACAAGTAGCACTTAAAGCAATGTCTTTATGCATAATCTTCGTTGTTTCGTTTACCATCTTCATCTCTTCTTTTGTGTAACCATTTTCAGTGAAAACATCAATTTGCGGGATGACATTCAGTGCAATTTGTTGATTAAATGCTTTATGTTCTGATTCGTCAAGTTTAAAGGCAAAAAAGTCTTGCATTTGTGTTACAAGCTCTTCCATTGCTGTTTTTCCTGCACCACTTGTTGCTTGGTATGTTGCCACATCAACACGCACTAAGTCATAAGCCTCATCAAGTGGTTTGAGTGTTTGAACCATTTGTATAGTCGAACAGTTTGGATTTGCAATAATCCCTGTTTGTTGCCATTTAGCTATATCTTCAGGGTTTACTTCAGGCACTACAAGAGGTGTGTCTGCATTCATTCTAAAGTGTGAAGTATTGTCAATAACTACTGCACCGGCTTTAACGGCATCAGGAGCAAATTTTGCAGAAACACTTCCTCCAGCACTAAAGAGAGCAATATCAATAGACTCTTTTTCAAAAATATCACTTGTCAATTCGACAATATTTAACTCTTTGCCATCAAAAGTGACTGTTTTTCCAACACTTCTTGCACTTGCTAGTGGAAGTAACTTGTTTAATGGAAAATCTATTTCAGAAAGGAGGGTAAGTATCTCTTCTCCTACTGCTCCATTGGCTCCGACGACTGCTACATTATATTTTTTATCACTCATAATTTCTCCTATATTCTATTATCTAAGTAAAGTTCTTCTTTTTGTATCTCTTGTGTTTGGCTCAGTATGACAGAGCGTTCTACTACGGAAATAAGCTCACGAATATTTCCCGGCCATGTGTACTCTAAGAGTTGCTTTTGTGCTGCTACTGAAAATGTTTTCATTTCAAAGCCATATTTTTCACAGTTTTGTTTTACCATCGCTTCGGCTATTTGCAAGATTTCATCTTTTCGCTCACAAAGAGGTGGAATATGTAAAGGAATTGTATTGATTCTATAGTACAAATCTTCTCGAAATTCTCCCTCTTTTATTTTCTCATCTAAGTTTGCATTTGTCGCTGAAATGATGCGTATATCTATCTTTATAGCTTTTGAAGAGCCTAAACGGCGAACCTCTTTCTCTTGTAAAGCACGCAGAAGTTTTGCTTGAACGCCATAAGGCATTTCCCCAATCTCATCTAAAAAAAGAGTGCCGCCATTGGCAAGTTCAAATTGTCCAGCTTTTGCTTCGCTAGCATCTGTAAATGCCCCTTTCTCAAAACCAAAAAGTTCACTCTCTATGAGATTTTCTGGAATTGCTGCCATGTTTATAGCAACAAAAGGTTTTTTTGCACGCGGTGAATTTTTGTGAATATATGAAGCAAAAACCTCTTTACCTACACCACTTTGCCCCAAGAGTAAGATACTAGCATCTGTTTTGCAAGCTCTATCAGCAATATCGAGGACTTTTTGTAAAGCTTGCGATGTTCCTAAAAAGCCACTTGTGTTTTTTTTCTTTGTTTTAGGAACACTTTTTTGGACTTTTTGAACTGTATCTTCTCTTTTAATAGCTGTTAAGAGAGCATCTACATCAAAAGGTTTGAGTAAAAAATCTTTGACACCTAGATGAATTGACTCAATAGCACGAGTAAGTGTTGCATTTCCTGTCATGATGATTACTTCATAACGACCATTGAGTTCTTTGACCAACTCTATGCCATCCATTCCTGGCATGTTGATATCTGTGATGACAAGATTGAAGCTATCATCAAGATGTTTCAGTGCATCTTTGGCATTTTTAAAAGTTTTTACTTCAAATTCTTTGTAATCACTCATAGCAATTTCAAGAGATTTTCGCATATTTATATCATCTTCAACGATTGCAATTTTCAAAAATACTCTCCTTCAATTTTGTGCTATTTTAAGGCTGTGATTTTAGCGAAATTATCATTAAAATCGACTTTGAAACAGCGGGTATGCATGGTAAGAATAGTAGTTGAACTATTTTGATAGTTAGTGTTTTTTTCTTTATGTTCTACATTTATACCAATTTTCTGGATATAAGTGATAAACTCATTCATATGATTATAGATTATTTTTTGAATATCTTTGCTATTTTTTTGTTGTAAAAGTAAGCTTGTTTGTGGAATGCCTATACATTTTTGCATGGCTTTAGAGATTTGAAGTGTTTCATTGTAAAGTATAGCATTTTTAACAACATATCGGTAAGATATAAGGTATTCACTTGCATTGAGTGCAAGTGAAGAAAGGAGGACTAGCGTGCAAAATCTGCATGAGAGAGTACGATTTCCATCTCTACTTCGCATAAACCATCTTTAAATGTTGTCTCAACAACATTGGCATTTCTTACCATTGCTTTGACTGTAGTACGTACAGTAGAACGCTGTACCATCATGTTTTTGATTAGGTCATCACCTTCAATACGAACCCCTTTTACTTTTTCAGCAATCAGTCGATAAGCATCAGCTGTAGCTGCACGTTTTGCAAGAGCATAGGCTTGTGCAGGAGAAGAAGTATTTGTAGGTGCAACTCCTTGACCTATAACATCAATACGTAAAGAGGAATTTATAGGGAGGACATCTTTATGTATCGCAGGTTTAGATGTGCAAGTACCTGTTGGACAAACAACTTGTATAGTTGAAGCTTGGGGAGGTCTTTGTACTGTTTGAACAGTAGCACTAAAAGCAGCACTTGAAAGAAGTGCCGATAAGAGTAAAGAGTATTTCATGTGTTTTCCTTAACTAGGGTTAATTAAAAAGTAAAAAGCAAAATTTATTCCAAAATTAAGCTATCTTCCTCTTCCTCTTCTTTTTCTTCTTTAGGACAGCGAGAAATACTTGCGACTTCATCCCCTTTGACGATGTAAACACCAGAAGTATTACGGCTTGATTTCGAGATAGTTTGCATATCTACTCGTATCATTTTTCCAGCTTTTGTAAGAGCCATCATATCCATAGCTTCATCAACCATGAGTACACCGACGATGTTTTTACCAGTTTTTGCAGTCATTTTCATAGCAATTACACCTGAACCACCACGATTTGTAAGTCTGTATTCACCAGCATCTGTACGTTTTCCGATACCTTTTTCTGCAATGACTAAAATCTCTTGTTCATCACTGGCAATGATGTTAGCATCGACAACTTCATCATCTTCATGTTTAAATTTGATACCACGAACACCACGAGTGCTACGACCTTGCTCACGTGTTTTTTCTATCTCAAATTTGATACATTGCGCAAGTTTTGTGACAATGAAAAGGTACTTCACACTTTGGTCTGCTATTTTTGCCGTGATGAGGGCATCGTCATCATCTAAAACAATAGCCCGTACACCATTACTTCTAATGTTACTAAATTCACTTAAATTGGTACGTTTAACAACACCATTTTTTGTAAAGAAGACCAGCCCTTTATCTTCACTAAAGTCAGTTGTTGGGATGATAGATTGGATTTTTTCATCTGCCATAAGATTTACAAGATTGACAACAGCCTTTCCTTTTGCTGTTCTACTTCCCTCAGGAATACGGTAGACTTTGAGCCAGTGAAGTTGTCCTCTATCTGTTACAAAAAGAAGAGTATCATGGGTATTACAAGTGAAGAAATTTTCTATAAAATCATCTTCATAAGTAGTAACAGCAGTTTTACCTTTGCCTCCACGTTTTTGTTTTTCATAAGATGCTAATGGCACACGTTTAATGTAGCCTCTATGTGTAATAGTAACGACCATTGGCTCATTAGGAATCAAATCTTCAATGTCGATGTCATCATAATCATCTTCTATCTGTGTACGGCGTTTATCTGTATATGTTGCAAGAACATCGTCAAACTCTTCATTGATAATGCCATGTAGTACCGCTTCACTTTTTAAGATAGATTCTAAGTACTCAATCGTTTTCATGAGTTCTGCAAGTTCGCTTTCGATTTTTTCAATCTCAAGCCCTGTCAATCTACCAAGTCGCATAGCTACGATACTTGCTGCTTGAATCTCACTAAATGCAAATTCTGTTACAAGATTATTTTTTGCATCTTCTTCATTAGATGAAGCTCGGATAACACGAATGACTTCATCAATAATATCAATAGCTTTGATTAAACCTTCTAAAATATGTGCGCGTGCTTTTGCTTTTTCTAAATCAAAAATAGTACGGCGAATAATAATAGTCTTACGGTGATTGATAAAATGTTTGAGTATTTCTATAATTCCAAAAATTCTTGGTTCTTGGTTGAGAATAGAGAGCATGATAATACCAAAAGTATTTTGCATAGCTGTTTGTTTAAAGAGATTGTTTAAAACGATTTCACTCATCGCATCGCGTTTGAGTTCTATAACAACACGCATCCCATCACGGTCAGATTCATCACGAATCAGTGAAACACCATCAATCATTTTATCCTTGACAAGGTTGGCAATATTTTCAATGAGACGTGCTTTATTGACTTGGTAAGGCAGCTCATCTATAACGATAATCTCTTTTTTGGCACTCTGTTCTATGTGCGTCTTTGCACGGACTTTAATGCGTCCACGACCTGTTTCGTAAGCATCCATAATCCCTTTCTTACCAAAGATAGTCCCACCTGTTGGAAAATCTGGTGCTTTGATGTGTTCCATTATCTCACTCAAAGAGATATCTGGATTTGCGAGGAGTGCTTTGAGTCCATTCATAATTTCTGTTGGATTATGCGGAGGAATATTTGTCGCCATCCCAACCGCAATTCCTGAAGAACCATTGATGAGAAGGTTTGGAACACGTGTTGGCATAACATCGGGTTCTTTTGTCGTAGCATCGTAGTTGTCTATCATATTGACAGTATTTTTTTCAAGGTCTTTGAGAAGTTCCCCTGCATACTTTGTCATGCGGGCTTCGGTGTATCTCATAGCAGCTGCACTATCTCCATCAACGGAACCAAAGTTTCCTTGTCCATCAACAAGTTGCATTCGCATTGAAAAGTCTTGTGCCATACGTACAAGTGCATCATAAACAGCAGTATCACCATGTGGATGGTACTGACCAATCACATCACCTACGATACGTGCTGATTTTTTAAACTTTGCTCCATGGGAGAGGTTTAGTTTATCCATAGCATAGAGTATACGTCTATGTACTGGTTTAAGTCCATCTCTTACGTCTGGTAAAGCCCGTCCAACTATAACACTCATAGAGTAGTCTAAGTAGGAGTTCTGAAGAGTTTTTTCTATATTTATAGATTCTATATCGTCGTTATTTAGCAAGTTGCTCATAAAAAACCTTCTTTATGATATTAAAATTTTATTAAGAGGATAATATCTAAAATATCCTTAATATATGGCTAAAATGATACAATACAGTCGATTTGGATGATAGTTTCAGATAGAGTTGCGATTGATTAAAAATTAAGCAGTCTTTGCACTCTAATGAGTTTAGAAAATATTATAATTCGCCTTGAAAATATCTCTCTTGAAGAGAAAAAAGGAAATAGAATGAAAAAATGGTTACTTTTAGCCTTAACACTTTTACCGTCTTTAGCATTTGCTGATGATAAGTTAGATACAGGTGATACTGCATGGATGATGATGTCTGCTGCTTTAGTATTGCTTATGACTCCTGCTGGTCTTGCACTCTTTTATGGTGGTATGACACGAAGTAAAAATGTACTCAATACTTATGCAATGGTATTTATGGCATTTATGGTGGCATTTGTTGCATGGATTGTTGCTGGGTATTCAGTGGCATTTGGAACTGCAAGTTCAGCATCTGTTCAAACTGTAATGGGTGGCTTTGGAAATATGTTCCTAAATGGTATTAGTTGGAAAGATTTAAGTGGTACATATCCTACATACGTATTTGTCGTTTTTCAAGGTACTTTTGCTGCCATCACTGTAGCTATTGCTTCTGGTGCTGTTATTGAACGTATGAAATTTTCAACTTGGTTAGTATTTACTGCTATTTGGACTATTGTAGTATATGCTCCTGTTGCTCACATGGTATGGGGTGGAGACGGTGCCTTACTTTTTGATGCAGGTACTCTTGACTTTGCCGGTGGTACAGTTGTTCATATGAATGGTGGTTTAGCTGGTTTAGTACTTGCTGTTTTACTTGGAAAAAGAAAAGGTCTTCATAAAGTTGCTATGAAACCGATGAGTGTTATGCTTACTGCTCTTGGTGGTGCATTACTATGGTTCGGTTGGTTTGGATTTAACGGTGGTTCTGCGTTTGGTGCAAACTCAGTTGCAGGTCTTGCTTTCTTAACAACAGCTTTAGCTCCAGCAGCTGCAGCAATCACATGGATAGCAATTGAATATATGATATATAAAAAAGCGACTCTTCTTGGTGGTGTTTCAGGTCTTGTTGCAGGTCTTGTAGCGATTACTCCAGCAGCAGGTTTTGTTGATGTTAGTGGTGCGCTTATCGTTGGTGTTATTGGTTCAGTTGTTGGTTTCTTTGGTGTAGCCGTAATGAAGAAAAAACTTGGGTATGATGACTCTTTAGATGCTTTTGGTATCCACTTCTTAGCAGGTCTTTGGGGTGCATTAGCGACTGGTGTTTTAGCTGTAAACGATCAAGATTTACTTTGGGATGGTCCACTTAAAGCAACAGGTGACAGAATGGGACAATTTATGGTGCAACTTGAATCAGTTGTAGTTGTTGGTCTCTTTACATTAGTTGGTACGGTTGTTGTTTATTACATCGCGTCTGCTTTAACTGGTGGTGGTAGAGTAAGCGAAGAGACTGAAGAGATTGGTCTTGATGAAGTAACACATGGTGAAAAGGTAATGAATTTATAATTTATTGTCTTGATTGTAACACGAAAAGTGGCTACAATCTAAAAATTAAAGAGAGAGTTTTTCTCTCTTACTTAAATATTTGGAGTTAAAATATGAAAAGAGTAGAAGCAATTATTAAACCTTTTAAGCTTGAAGATGTAAAAGATGCAT
>JALUWV010000054.1 GCA_027019335.1 Sulfurimonas sp.
AATAGTAATCAAACTTTGCCATAGCCACAGGTAAACGCAGGTCTTCTATATCTGTGACCCCGGGGGAACGGTTATCAAGAGGGTTGAGTATATCTGTAACTCGAATAGTATCTGAACGCCCCCACACAACAACCTGTCGTCCTATTTTATAATCTAAATTATTTGTAATTTTTCCTTGCAGGTAGAGATCAAAGATTTCTGCTTCGTAGCGCATATCATCTTTTTCTTCTTGTGTATAGCTTCTATCGCTCTGAATATCGTAGATAAAATCATAAAAAGCTTTTGCACTCACTCTTATCTTATTGTTTTCATTGAAACTATACTCCGATTCAAGGTAGAGTGAAGATTTTAAAGCATTCAGATTGTTATGAGGTCTTGTGTTATGGGTTGCAAAGTTTGCTTGTTGCTCTACGTTTCCAAGCAAATAGTAGTTCTTTTTTTGAATCTCTTCTACAACAACTTCTTCACTCTCATCTTCAAAGCCATCATCAAACTCATCTGCAAAACTAAGCGAGGCAAAAAAGAGCAGACTCACAAGGAGTAAATGAAACAATTAAAGTCCCTTTTCAAGTCTTCGAGTTGTAAAAATAGCATCTTCAAGAGGAGTATTAATCTGTATATTTTTAAACTGCAAAATTGTTTTATGTGTCATTTGTTTCCCGCGTTTACTCATCATTTTCATCTCATCAATCACCCAAACACCCTCTTGTTCGTGCATTTTACTCACATCAAGGTACTTCTTTTTAGCCTTGTTTTTTAACGTGTATATTGCGCGACGAAGCATATAGTTATCTTGACGTATAAGTAAAACACCCTTTGTATAACCCGTCTCATCAATAATCTCTTTGCTTCTTGGGGTCGAACTAATAACCCAAACCTTATCACCCTTGACACTACTCTCTTTGAGGAGTTTAAAATCATAATCATCCAAATCTTTATCGGTCATATCTGAGTAAGAAAAATCACTGCCCATAAAACTTGAACTTTTATCTGAGCTTGGGATGCGTTTTGTTTTTTTGAGTGCTGGAAGATAAAGCCATTGGTCATCATCTTTTTTACTATCATCATAATCATACGTTAAAAATGCTGTATTTTTCACATCGCTTGGAGATTTAAAAAAGAGGAGTCTATGTTCATCTACTCCAAAATCTTTGGAGTAACTTTTTATCTGACGCACTCTTTTTTTCTTATTTTTATCTATAAGCACCATAATCATATCTTGAACAATAGTGTCACCATCATAGCGTGCATCCACTTTTTCCATGATTTTTCTAGCCTTTGCATCATCTGCATGACTTGCTAAAAAAATCAGACTTAAAATTAAAACTATTTTTATCATTGTATCCATCCTCTTTTTGCTACTACCATCATAATCGCTGGTACTAAAAGTAAATCAGCCAACAGAGCTATGAGTATAACCGAACCTGTCAAAAATCCAAAGTTAAATGTAGAGTACATATAGCCTTGTGTATAACTAAAAAATCCCAAAGCAAGAACAATAGAAGTAATCACCATTGCCTTACCTGTGGTTAAAAATGTCCTGCGTATCGCCTCTTTTTCATCCCCACTCTCTTTATAGTACCTTCTAAAATTGTGTAAAAAGTGTATCGTGTCATCCACCGCTAAACCGATTGCTATAGAACCGATGAGAAGTGTAAACATATCTAAAGGAATTCCCATAAAATACATAATCAACAAACCAACGATAATAGGGGCAAGATTTGGAATCATAGAGAGCAGACCTAAACGCACGCCCCCTAAGATAAAAATCATTAAAATAGCAATCGCACTATAGGCAATGAGATAACTTCTCACCGATGACTTCACAGACTCTCCAAGTGTTTCATTGAGTAAAACCACAACTCCTGTCTCCATCACACTTGCGTTTGGAAACGCAGTTCGAAAAACATCCCCAATATGTTTTATCACAGGTTCAGACTTAATCGCATCCAACCAAGGCAATTTAATCGTCACTCTTGCCTTAGAGAACTGACTATCAACCAAATCTTCTAAATCATCACTCCCGCTATTTTCAAAAAGAAGCATCTCTTGCGCGATTAAAGCATAA
>JALUWV010000055.1 GCA_027019335.1 Sulfurimonas sp.
GTCGTGTTGGTCGCATCGCAAAAGATGCAGATATGTTTTTAAAAAATGAAGATGAAGTGCTTCGTGCTTACGATGCCTTAATTCATATTTTTAAAGAGTATGGCTTTCGAGACAATAGAAATAAAAATAGACTCCATTTTCTCATAGAAGCCGCTGGAATGGAAACAATTACAACCGCTATGAGAGAGCAAGCACAAGTAGATTTTCAAACATCAGGGGAAACACTTACAAGCCTCAATGCCTATGACACACAAAGTGGAAAAATCCAGTTAAGAGATGGTACTTTTGGAGTGCAAATTGTCGTGCCTTCTGGGATTTTTTCAGGAACGGATATGATGGAAGTTGCAAGACTTAGCCAAGAGTATGGCAATGCAGAGCTGCGTTTTAGTGTGGAACAGAACCTTTATATTCTCGGTGTCAATGAGCCACAAAAACTTTTAGAAGAGGCTTTCTTTACTCGATTTAAAAGTGTAAACACGCCTTACTTTAACAACCTTATCGCTTGTGCGGGAACGGAGCATTGTAGCTTTGGTGTTATTGAAAATAAACGCGATGCTATTGCAATGTCAGAGTACCTTGGTAAAGTAGTGCCTTTAGAATCTGGAAAAATTAGAATGTACTGGTCAGCCTGCGTTAAAGGGTGTGGTACTCATGAAATAGCCGACATTGGATTTGAGGGTTGTAAGGCAAAGGTTGATGGCAAAACAGAAGATGGGGTACACATTAGCCTTGCTGGAAAAGTAGTGAGTGATGGGCATAACGGATATACTGTTATCAAATCAGCACCCTTGCGTTTTGCACATTACTATGTTGAAACACTTGCACTTGAGTATAAAAAACTTAAAAACAAAAAAGAGTCTTTTGAACAATTTCACGATAGAGTACTCATAAGCTACTCCCCTGCATATATAGGTTTTTATATGCAACTTCAAGCCTATCTACGAGCAAAAAAGATTACTATTGATTTAGATATTAATCGAGTCTTAAAAACTGGAAAAAATGAAGAGTTTGAGATTTTTGAGCTTGGAAGAAAGCTTTATTATCTCCTCTCTAAAGAAGAACCGTACACTGCATACAGTCGCTTTACAAATGAGAACAAGCGTGAAACTGCACAGGAAATACAAAAAATTGTACCAAACTTAGATGAGAATCTTGCACTTCTCACTATGAAAATGGTAGGAAAAGAAGATACCCGTGCAGTTGTATTCTCAGAACTTACAGCTATGATTTCATTATAGTCTTTGCTGTTTCTTCGATTGTTTCACCTGTCATAGCTTCGATTTTCTCTCTCTGTTTAGACATTTCAAGTCTAATTGTGTCCATAACATAAGGAAGAATATCATCCGCTTTAAACCATTTCACTTCATCAACATGATTCCCATAATCTTCACCAAACTCTTCGATTTTTTTCTCAAGTTCTTCTATATTGAGACATGATGCAAGTCGTCCATCCACAGTATCTTTTAGCTCTATATACCAGCTATTCATATCATCCATTTTAATGGTTGCTTCAAATATTACTGCCATTATTTATCTTTTGTAGCATCAAACTGTTTTGCAAAACCATATAAGTCTTTTTTCTTTAAATCGCCATTATAAACAATGTCTCTTACATCCATATCTTCATTAAGCATTTTAGGTACAACATTTGCACCACTGATAACTTCCATATGTTCTTCAAGTTCATCTGCACTATATGCCATCTGCATATCTGCAGCTATAACATGTGGTATAGCTTCTACTACACGCAATTTATCTAACTCTTCTGCAACACCTTTTCCCTCTATAGTGATAATAATACGCCCTTTTTCATCATGTAAATGATAATCACACACTTCACAATCTTTAAGTGATTGCACAACCTCGTCTAAATATTTTGGTACTGTTTGAACTACTATACTTGATACATTCATATTTTTTCCCTTATCTTATTTGTAAATTACTGTTCTAATAGCTTCGCCATTTTCTTGACGAATTTTATCATACATTTTTTGATGTTTCAACTTCTCTTCTGAAGTAATGGGAGTTCTGATGGACTTATATCCTAAAAGCTCTCCCTTTTTATATACGCAAGAGACAATAGCATTTACCCAGTAAAATCCTTTATCTTTTCGCATATTTTTTACAATACCACTCCATTTACCTTTATGCTTTAAATCATACCATAAATCTTTAAAAATAGATTGAGGCATATCAGGATGTCTCACAAGATTATGATTTTGACCGATGATTTCTTCTTCATCATAACCACTTATATCACAAAAAACATCATTGGCAAAAGTGATAACACCATTCAAATCAGTTCTTGAGATAATCAACTCATCACTTGGAATTTCAGTTTCTATAAAAAATTCACTCTCATTATATTCCATATAAACTCCTAAGGTATTGTATATAAATTAATCATTGTTTGTTCAGATGCTACTAAAAAAGTATGCTCATTTAAAAACAGTATCTTTGAAAGTGGCGATTTATTTCCACTAAACTTATACTTTGTCTTTTTTGTTTGTGTATCAAATAGAGTAATATTATTGTGTACATCACTCGAGTAAGCAACACTCTTTCCACTCGGTGAAAGCCCAACACTATAAATAAAAAATGAGGATTTTTTATAATAAGCCGATGCTCTCTTAGTATTATAAATGACTACCCTTCTATCTTTTCCAGCAGTTGCAATAATGCCATTTTTGTAATCAATATCAAAAACATCGTCAAGATTTTCTCCTGTAAAACTTTTTATATGTTTTCCATCTTTTGTATGTAATAGCTGTAAATCTCCACTCTCATCAGCAACAACAACCTGTGATTTATCTTCACTTAAAGCAAAATCTGAAAACTTTGATGCTGAAGCATCTACTCTATAGTTTTGTTTATGCTTTATAATATCATAAGAGATAATTTCATCACTTAAAAGGGCTAAAAGCAAGGTATGATTATCTATAAATTTTGCTTTTGTTATTGCTAAGTGATTGGCATCTGTGAGCAGTGGAGAAAGTTTTTCATGTTCATACATATAGACTCTACTATAACCTTTGAGACCTTGAGAAAGTATCATTACCTTTGTATCTATAACATCGACAGAAAAGATTGTTGTATCTATGCTATCTCCCATAAAGTCAACAATTTTTTCTAAATGTATACTTTTGATTTTTTTATGACTTTTCAAGTCAAATATATCTAAACAACTTGCATCTGTTGCTGCATACAGTTTATTTTTATAGACAACAATATCATGCACACCACCACTCGCTACAAAATGTGCTTTGGGAAAATGAAACTCTTTTGAAAAAAGAGCACTCATAAGCATCAAAAATAAAACAAAAGTTTTCATTATACCCCCTCAACTTTTATGGCTTGCACAGGACATCTGCTTATACAAAATCCACATGCAGTACAGTTATCATTGATACTTGGCATAAACATTGCCTGAAAATCTATGGCATTATCTAAACAAGGGTCTTTGCAAGAAAAGCACATAACACCCTCCCAGCTTACGCACTCATCTCTGCTTATATACACATGAGCATTTATTTGCTTTTTGTTTTCTACTGTAAGAACATTTACCTCACAAGCTTCAGCACAGGCATCACAGTATGTACATCCACTCTTAGAAAAATCTAAAAAGGGAGTTCCATCTTGTGCAATCTTAATAATTTCTACTTCACAAACAGTGGCACATTTTGCATCACATTCAGGACACTCTTTGTGAAAAAGAGATGTATCATTATTGTAAGGGGGTCTTATCTGTTTCTCTGGCTTCTCTTGTGTTGCTTTTTTTACAGAAGAAGCGAGAGAACTAAAAAGTTCTCGTCTCTTCATATTTTAATGTTTCCCAACAACTGGTGTTCCAGCTTCCGAGTTTTTGTTTGCTATATCAGCTGCTGTAACTCCTGAATCTTTACCTACAGTATCAAGTTTTTTCGCTGCAACATCAGCCCAATGTGATTTAAATGCACCATCATCACTTAAATACTCTGGTTCAAATCTATTTGCAGTAATCAACTTCGCATTTGATTGTGGGGCATGACACTGCACACAATTATATCGACCAGCATAAAACTTTGTTGTTTCTTTGATACTTACTTGATTTTGTAAGTTATCTAAACTCTTCACGAGTTTTCCTTTTACTATTTTATTTCCGGGTCTCATGTTAAAAAAGTGTGATTTAGGGATGGGAGTTGCTCCAACCATCCCTGCCATTTCAGGACTATGACACTGAAGACATTGATTGTTTCCTTTCGTAATAATCAACATTCCTGTTGTGTCATGAGGAATCATTGGTGGAGCATCTTGAAATGCTCTTTGAATTTTTGTACTTGTTCCAGGTGCTGCACTACCATATTTTGATTCTGGTGGAACAACATCATTTTTCTCATCATACAAGCTATCTCTTCTATATCCAAGACTACTTTCATGTATTAGCTGTATTCCTTTATATTTACCTGTTCCTGCATCTTCTTCTTGATGCGCTGCTTTTTGTGTTGCTAAAGCAGCTGGACTCTCGCTACAACCAACAAAAAGAAGTGTTGCTGTAACTAAGCCAAAACCTATTTTACTAATTATTTTCATATTCTTCTCCTAATTTCTATTTTCTGCTAATTTTCTCAAAGAAAATTCTAAAGCATCATCATCACATACTTCTATACAGCGTGCACAATTAGTACATTCACCTGAAGTCACGGACAAACTCTCTTTGCCTATCATATGTAAAACCTGATGCTCAGGACAAACTACTTTACATTTCATACACAAAGTACAGTTCTCTTCATTATGAAATACCCTGATAAGACTAAATCTTCCAATTAGTGAATAAAATCCACCGAGTGGACATATATGACCACACCATCCATCTTTTAAAACAAATAAATCAAACAAAAATATAATTACAGCTGCACTCCATCCAAAACCTAAACCAAAAGCAATACCTCGCGTTATCATGGAGATGGGAGAAACAAATTCAAAAGCTGCTAATCCCATAACAAAAGAGACAAATAAACTCAGTACTATAACCCAGTAACGGATATTTCTTGAGAGTGGAAATTTCATGCCTTGTATACGGTTAATCTCTAACTTTCTTCTTAACAAGTTTGCTGCATCTGTTACCATATTTATGGGACAAACCCATGAGCAAAAAGCACGACCGCCAATCAGCGAGTAAAAAAGAGTTACAGTCATAGCACCAATAAATAAATCAAGTGATATTGCTGCACCTGATGCAAGCATTTGAAGTGTTGCATAAGGGTCACTAACAGGCACAGCATTAAGGATAACAGAAGAACTTAAATTGCCTTTTAATAAACTCCATCCCCAAGCATTCGCACCAAAGTAAAGAATCAATATACTGACTTGTGTGAAGCGTCTTAAAATCAGATAACGATAACTATTCCATATCTTATGCATTAGTACAAATCTCCACTATCATTCAAAGTGTCAATAGCACTTTTTTTGCTTATCTCTGTTCTTGTCTTGATGGCTTTTGCATCTTTGACTCGCTTATCATCCTTTTTATCCCAGCCTTTAATATAGTAGTCACCTGCTTTACCCATAGCAACTTCGCGTGGAAAGACTTGAATCGCTGCTTTTTGTGTTACACAAGCATGTTCACACATACCACAACCCGTACAAGGGTCACTATGCACTACTGGCTTTAAAAATGCATGTTTTCCTGTTCTTTCATTTTTTGCATACTCAATCGTTATTGCCTTTCCTAAAAGAGGACATGCTCTATAACAAGCATCACACTGTATACCCCAAAATGCGATACAGCTATCTTTATCGATAACAGCTAAACCCATTTCAGCACTATTTATATCAAGTTTGTTCTCTGTCTCTACACTCTTTTGGTCAAGCGCACCTGTAGGGCATACAGGAACACATGGAATATCAGTACACATATGACACGGAACATCTCGTGGTGTAAAATAGGGAGTCCCCAAAGGTTTATGATCCCCCGGTTTTGCTAAAAGAAGTGTATCAAAAGGGCATGCTTCAACACACATACCACACTTGATACAGGTTTTTAAGAAATCATCTTCTTTTATAGCTCCAGGTGGGCGAAGGAGTAACTGAGAAGCTTTCGCTTCATCTATATATGCACTCCAAACAAATCCACCAAGTGTAGCTATGCCAACACCTCGTGCCATATTAAAGATAAATTTTCTTCTATCACTTATTGGTTCTCTTTTAGACATTTCCCTATCCTACACTAAAAATCTTTGTTTATACTTTATAAATTTTTACAGCACATTTTTTATAATCTGTCTGTTTTGACATCGGACATGTGGCATCTAAACATACTTTATTTATAAAGATACGCTCATCAAACCATGGCACAAATACAAGTCCACGAGGAGGTCTATTTCTACCACGAGTCTCAACTCTAGCTTTTACACGACCACGACGAGATTCTACCCATGCAAGTTTTCCTTGTTGAAGTCCTTTTTTCTTTGCATCTTCTGGATGCATATAACATAAAGCTTCTGGAACAGCACGATAAAGTTCAGGGACACGCATTGTCATCGTTCCTGAGTGCCAGTGTTCAAGTACACGACCCGTTGCTAACCAAGTATCATACTCTGCATCTGGTTTCTCTGGAGGATCCATATACGGACGAGCAAATATCTTCGCTTTGTTTGGTAATGGTTTTTTCTTCTTATCTGTCACATGTGTTAAGTCACCTTGTTTGAGTGACTTCGCTATCTTACCGTAAAATGCGAACTCATTATCAGTACCTTTTGCAGCTTTAGCAGCATAAGGGTCAAAGTTTACATTAAATCGCCATGGTGTTTCTTTACCATTTACAACTGGCCATTTAAGTCCACGAACTTTATGGTACATATCAAATGGAGCCAAATCATGTCCACGACCACGACCAAATGCAGCATACTCTTCAAATAGATATTTATGAATAAAGAAACCATATCCTTTAAATACTTTACCATCAGAACCAACAACATTTCGAGAATCACCATAACCCTCAGAGTTATCATACCCTTTTTGAATAGGGTCTGCTTGGTCAAGTTTATATGATTTTGCGATTTTATTTGCAAAAAGAATCTCATACATTGTAGTGTCGCCACTGTAACCCATTGCATATGCTGCTTTTCTCACATCTGGCAGAGCTGTTTTTCGTGGTCCAGATGGTGCATAAGCACCCCATAAATCATCCACTGTAAAACGTTTAGAAAGTTCAACCCATTGCCAAGTATCACTCATAGCATCACCTACAGGAAGTACTTGTTGTCTCCAGAGTTGTGTACGACGCTCTGCATTTCCGTAACCTCCCCACTTTTCATAAATCATAGCAGATGGTAAAATAAGGTCAGAAACCTTCGCTGATATACCTGGGTATCCATCAGAAGTTACGATGAAGTTATCCATCTCACGTGCTGCTTTAATCCAGTGTGAAGCACTTGCACTATCTTGATAAGCATTACATACATTTACCCATGCAAATTTAATCAATCCATCTTCTATATCACGATGAATTTGCATAATATGTTGTTTTCCAACACCATTAAGTGTTCCATGTGGAATCATCCATTTTTTCTCAGCAATTTTTCTGTGTGCAGGAACCTTAACCATCAAGTCAGCAGGTAAACGGTGTGTAAATGTACCTACTTCACGAGCAGTACCACAAGCAGAAGGTTGTCCTGTTAAACTAAATGCACCAGAACCTGGGCGTGCTTGTTTGTTAAGCATAAAGTGAACATTATAAGCTAATGTATTGTCCCATGACCCACGTGTATGTTGATTCATACCCATTGTCCAAAAAGAAACAACTTTTCTATCTTTTTCTATATATAGATCAGCAAGTTCTTGTAGTTTTGCTTTAAAGCTTTCTAGTGATTCGTCAGGATTCCCTTTACAAATTTTTGCAACATAATCTAGTGTATATGGTTCTAAAGATTTTTTGTATTCAGCAAATGAAATTTCCCAGTGACCAAGAGTACCACCACTGTTTTTCATCGTATCACCCGCTTTGTAACCATATGGCTCTAGTGCAGGTCCTTCCGTTTGAGAAACGACTTTACTCATCTCTTTATCAATAGTTTCCATCTCTTTAGCATCATATTTACCAGCACTTCCATCTGCTCTTCTTGGATTTAAAGACTTATCACTCGCTCTTCTTAAACCATACCCAAGATTTACAGGACCCACAGCAAAAACAATATGTTTTTTGATAAAATCCCAATCAATAATATTTTCTTTTGCATCACGCATGACTATTTCGCGTGCAACATAGTTCCACATTGCAAGGTCAGTATTTGGAGTGAAAATAATTTCAGTATCTGCAAGGTCAGAAGTTCGATGTGTATATGTTTGTATACTAATAATCTTCACTTTTTTAGGGTCTGTAAGTTTTCTATCTGTAACACGAGACCAAAGAATTGGGTGCATCTCTGCCATGTTTGAACCCCAAGAGATAACAGTATCTGTCAGTTCAATATCATCATAACAACCAGATGGTTCATCAATACCAAAAGTTTGATAAAAACCAACAACAGCAGATGCCATACAGTGACGAGCATTTGGATCGATTGCATTTGAACGAAACCCTGCTTTCATCATCTTTTGTGCTGCATAACCTTCCATAATAGTATATTGTCCAGAAGCAAAAATACCAACTGATTCAGGTCCAGCATGTTTGAGCGCTTTTCTGATATGAAATTCCATTTCATCGAAAGCTCTTTCCCAACTCACAGGAGCAAAAGACCCTTTTTTATCAAAATTACCCTGATTATCTACTCGAAGCAATGGTTGTGTTAAACGGTCTGCTCCATACATAATTTTTGCATTAAAATATCCTTTAATACAATTTAAACCACGGTTTACTGGTGCAGCTGGGTCACCCTTGACTGCAACAATTTTACCATCTTTAGTAGCCATCATGATTCCACAGCCTGTACCGCAAAAGCGACAAGCTGCCTTATCCCATCTCCATCCATGTTCTGCTTCAGTGGCTTTTGCCTCTAGTTCAGCAGGAACAGCCATTCCCATAGCAGCAGCAGCAGATGCTGCAGCTGAACTTTTTAGAAATTCTCTTCTTGAAAGTGACATATTTACTCCTCTTTATTGAAAGATTATAATTTAACAAGACAATAGTATCATCATTGTAAACTATATTTTTTGATGTAGGTCAAAAAGTAAATATTATTTTAAGAATTTAATTCTTTGAGTGTTTTAGGGTTACACTGAATAAGAATTTTATCCAATTCTCTTTTGAGTGTGTGAAGCTTTTTTGTAGAGTTAATGAGTTCTTCTGTTGATTCAATCATAATATCTTCACTATTACTCAAATGTTCTGTTACATCAGAATGATGTGAAAGTTCATCAAGTAAATGTTCAAATTCACCACTAATCTCTTCTAGTTTTCCTGAAGCTTGTTCTGATTGTGCAAGTGCTTCATTGGAAAAATCAATTGCACTATTAATTTTATTGGCAAAGGACTGTACAATCTCATCCATCTCAAGTAACTCTTCTTCTGATTTTTCATAAATCGGTTCTATATGCAATATATCTGAAGAATCAGCTAAATGCTTCGAGTACTCCATAAAAGAGTGAGCATTGTCTTCTATATGTTTGAGTTGTGAAACGATATAAAACATTAGTACTAAGAGTAAAAATGCAGCACTGTATTGTAAATTTTTAATATGATAATTTTTATTTTCATTACGTATTGTCAATAATGTCACAAGATTATTGACCTCAACAAGTAAGACACTACTCTCTTCATAAATGCTTCTTAACATCTCTCTTATCTTTTTTTCTTCTACAGGTGTGTGCATAATAACTTTAAAGTCATTAACATTTTTGTTAAAATCTTTCCATAAAAATTCAATTCTTTTCATCTGTAAAAATATTTTTGAGTTTTTATCTTGAAGACTTTCTTGAATCTCTTCTCTACTTTTAATATACTCATAGTTAGAGATAAATTTTTGTATGGAAGCATCTAATGCAATATAGTTTTTCTCATTACTTTCATAAATATAAAAAATATCTTTTGAAATCTTTTGTGTCAGCATTCTTTGCTGTCCAGCGATATTGATTAACAGGGAATCATTGACATTCTTATTGTTAAAATAAATAGTAACCATGATAGCAAGCATCATGAGTGAAATAAGGATTAAACCATATATCTTTATTTTTGTTGATATTTTGAGGTTATTTTTAATCATTCACTTACTCCATTAAAAATTTTCTTTAATGCATCTCTTTGTAAAATGCTAATTGTCGTTGTCTCAACTGCAATAATATTAAGACGAAGTAGTTTTTTAAGTACCCGAGAAAGGGTTGCAGGTTGAATATGTAGCATATTCGCAACTTCTTGTCTTTTTAGCTTGTTAAACATGACTAAATCATCATACAAACTATAGGCTACTTTCGCCATTGCATCAAAGACTATTTCTCTATCAATTATACAGTAGAGTTGTTTGTTCTTTCGGATAATTTCATGTAAAAATTGGATTGTTAATATATGTGTTTGAATAAAATACTCTTTAAAAGCAAGATAGTCAACTTCCAAAATTATACTATTTTTAATAAATTCTACATTCGACAAACAAACAATATGATTATCGTCTAAAGAAGAAACTTCGGAGATAAGTGTATTGTCATATATGTAGTTAAGAAAAATCTCATTATCTTGTCTATCTACTTTGTAAGTTTTCGCCACACCTTCCACCAAGAAAAACATTGTATCTTTCACTTCTTCTTCGTAGTAAAGTGTATAACCCTGAGGATATGTGGCAATTTTAGAGATTCCATACAAGACATCTAACTCATCTTGACTCAAAATTTTAAAAAAATCCAACAGTTTAATTTTATCTTTTATACTAAGCATTAGTAAAATAGTATCAAAAAAAATTAAGTTTTTCTTGATTTATGTCAAAATCTTTTAAAAAAAGAAGTGTTATAATTCTTCCTGATATATTATATAAGGATTTATAAATGAGAAAATTATTACTTTCAATGGCAGCATTGCCATTAGTTATTGGTGGGTTAAGTGTAAATGCAAGTGCAAATGATGGGATTAATATTTTAGATAATATTAAAGTAAAAGGTGAAATTCGCCCTCGTTATGAATCGGCAGATACAAATAGTGCGACAACAAAAAGTGCTGATGCTTATACAGTAAGAACACATTTAGTAGCAACTGCAGGGTTATTTGACATAGCAAACTTGACTGCAACTGTTGGTCTTCAAAGTGTCAATAACTTTGGTTCAGACAAATACAATAGTAAGAGTAATGGACAAACACAATATGATGTTGTAGCTGATCCACAACAAGCAATGTTATCAGAAGCTTCAGTTGATTATACAATCGCCAAAACAGCTCTCCATGCTGGTCGTTCTCAAGTAAACTTAGATAACCAAAGATTTATTGGTACTGTTGGATGGAGACAAAATGAGCGTTCTTATGACTCTCTTTATGTAGCCAATAACTCTATTGAAAATTTATCTGTACTTGCTGCATGGGTTTACGGTTATCAAGGGGTAGTTGGTACTGCTGCAAGTACAACACAGGACACAAATACTGTTCTTCTACATGCTGCATATACAGTAATGCCAGAACTCAAAGTAACTGCATATGATTATATGATTTCAAATTTTGCTGATACTTATGGTTTAGCTTTAACTGGTAAAATCAAGATGGATACTATAAAACTTAACTATCGTGCAGAGTATGCTCAACAAAGTAATGCTACTATGGATCAACATAGTCTTAATGATACAAATGGAACGGTAGGTGTTGCAGGAACTACAGGTCAAGCTGATGCTAGCTACTACAATTTAGATTTAGGTGCAAATATCAATGGTATCTTAGTTGGTGTAAATTATGAGTTTTTAAGTGGTACAACTGGAACTGATGGAAATACTGCTTTTTCTACA
>JALUWV010000056.1 GCA_027019335.1 Sulfurimonas sp.
CCCAGCATATGCCTTTCTCTACTATGTTAGCCTTGTTGGCTCTAATCTTTTGTCCTATGACTCCTGAGATAGTTTTATCAGGAGTATAATTCCCAAGGTATATTATAACTTGTATGAATTGGTCTAGTCCTATTATTATGTTACTTAATCTTCTTTTCATTATTTTATCCTGCACTTACTGTTACGACACCAGCATTATTCCATAATTGACCCGCTACTGCAGGGTCTGTTGTTGGTAGGTTAGGTAAATTTTGTATACTTTTTGCTTGTCCAACTAGCTCCACCCAAGAAGACCAAGCATCAGTATCGCTTTCTGTCCTAATATATATCACTTGTTGTGTAGTCTGCCCAACTGTCTTTCTTGGAAAGAATAATTGATACCCCCAACCAAAAGCAGCATTAGTTGTTCTTCTTGTTATTAGAGTTCCCTGAGTCAGGGAGGCTGGATTTCCAGTATATGCACCATTAACATTGGAAGTAACCTCTGCGTATGGAAAAGTACTTGGTAAACTGTCTGTTGTATATGAATTAAACCCATACCAATCATCTGACTGTAGAGCAGCAAAATTATTATTTAAGTCGTTTAAATTCGTGTTTTTTAGTATTTTTATAGTCTTTCTATCATGTGTTCCACTTATGGACTCTGATATTGAATGTTTAGTCTTTATCCCTAATGAGTCACTAAAAATATTATTTATAATATCAATTCTGGTATTTGATATTGTGCCAATAAAATAGATATAATCAGCATATACAGAGTCTATAAAGTTATTTACTATCTGTATATCAGCTGAACCATTACCTATTTGTATTCCAGCATCAGTAGTACAGTTATAAAATTCATTTGAATTTATAAGTATATTAGAACATGCATGAGAAGAAGTATATCCCATCATTATAAATTCATTTTTACTGGTATTTATAGTGTTTCCAGTAATTTTAATATTAGATACATTGGCTAATGTAATAAAGTTATTAATATTAGCACAATTATTATTTACTATCGTTGCCATAACCTTAGGTAATAGTGCAGAAGAGTCATTGTTTAGGGATATAGCATTATCAGTATTTCTGAATTCATTATTACTAATATTGATATGTTCAATATAATGTGTTAATACACTATTTGAAAATATAAAAACATCTGCTTGTCCAGAAGCATTGTCTTCAAATATACAGTTTGTTACATTTAAATTTTTACCTATAAAAAAATCAGTATTTGGTTCAAAGTCAATAGCACCTATCATACTAGAAGTTGATAGTTTAGTAAAATAGCAATTATCAATATAGGTATCTGTGCCGTCAATAATAGAAATACCATTTCTATTGTCCTTGTCTCCTATAAAACTACATCCATATATTTTAGTGTTGTAATTATGAGCTTCCACACCTGCACCAGAAGAACCTAAATATATACAATCGCCTCTTGGCTTTATGAATTTAACATTAGTAATTTTTGTATCAACTGATGAAGATATTGATACACTGTGTATATACTGATTATCATTGGATGTTGCTATGCCATTTATACCATTATATCCACCATCTATTGTTAAGTCGTGTATGTTAACACTAATATTTGGCACGGTAATAGAGACACTATTTATACTTAACAATGGACTTGTATTGTTTTCATTAGCTTTTAATATGGCATTTTTAGAACTAAATATCTCAACCCCTTGTTTAAGTGTTAATGGTGAAGATAAATAAGTCCCATCTACAAAATCAACGCTTGTACTACTGTTTATTGCTAATTGTATTAATAAAGTGTTGTCAGTTGGGGTTGGATTTACTGTTCCATCAACAAGATAATAATCACCAATTGCTCCAAACCATTTAACATTTACAGCACCACTATATTGTCTAATCCACCCATTAAAATTAGTACCTTTGTTATCTTCAGTTATCTTGCTACTATCATATACAAAAGTGCCACCTTGGTTCTTATCAGTTACTACGCAGACATCATTATCACTAGGAGCCACTATATCTATCATATCAGCTACTGTGGTTCTAGT
>JALUWV010000057.1 GCA_027019335.1 Sulfurimonas sp.
GTAGTACCTTCTGGAATACTAGACTTCCAAATATTTTCATCCTCACTTGCACCTGCAGCTAAAGCTTCTTGTTTAGCAGCTTCTACTTCAGCTTGAAGTTTTTGTGCTTCTTTGTGTTGATTCTCTATTTCTTGAGGTGTCATATCTGCAGCAGATGCATAACTACCAGCAACATCCATTAAACTAGGAGTCTCATCTTTCTCACGCTTCTTAGCATTTGCCTCTCTCTGAGCATCGCGAGTAGGATCTTTTGAATTTTCTATAGATTGAAGTACTTCATCATACTTAAAAAACTTCTTTGGTGAATTTGGCTTATTGTGATGTGGGATACGGCCATCTTTGACCATTTGAGAAAAATAGACTTAATGAAAAAAACGGGGGTCCGAAACCTTAAGTTTAACTCGGCAGTATGGGGCTTAAAAAGGATTATTTTACAGATGAGTGTAAAAAAATGCTAAATACTGTCCAAATTGCGAAAGTCATAACACGAAAAAGATAGGTATAAGACGAGGTGTTCAAAGGTATAAATGTAATGATTGTAATAAGAAATTTCAATCAAAAAGACGACCAGATAAACTACCAGAAATTATCTTTAAGAAGTATATATTTAGAAGACAAACATTGAGTAATTTAGCTCAAGATTATCAAAGAAGTATACCTTGGATTAAAAGTAAAATCTTTGACTATGAACCACCTGAAATTACATTCAATCCACGACCTGTTGTCATAGTATGTGATGCTACTTTTTATGGAAAAAGAAAGGACCATTTAGGCACTTTAGTTTTTAAGGATATAACAAGTAATGAGATATTAATTTGGAAACATATTGATACTGAAACAGTAGAAGATTATAAGCAACTACTTCATTATCTAGTTTTTAGAGGTTACACAATCAATGCCATTATTACAGATGGTTTTAAAGGCTTACAGAAGGCTTTTAAAGCATATCCAATGCAACTATGCCAATTCCATCAGAAGAAGACTATTAATCGTTATTTAACTCTGCATCCGCAATTAGATATTGCAAAAGATCTTCAGAAAATAATGAGAAACTTTACAACTACAACTGAAGATAAGTTTACTAAAAAGCTTAATGATTGGCATGATAAATACAAAGACATTTTACTCGAAAAATCTATTAATCCTACTACAAAAAAAGCCTCTTACACACATCCTAAAGTTGTATCTGCATATAACAGTCTCAGAAGAAATTTACCTTACCTTTTTACCTATCAAAAATATACAGATTTGGGTCTGCCCTTTGGGTATAAGATAGACAATACAACAAATGCTATTGACGGAGGAGTGTTTTCACCCATGAAAAAGTTGATGCATGTTCATGCTGGATTTAGTAAAAGTTTAAAGTTGAAAATAGTGGATTTTTATCTTGTTAGTTATCATAAAAAGTTATGAATCGGACCCCCGTTTTTTTCATTAAGTCAGATTTTTATACCAGGAAGCATAAGTGACATACGGTGAAAGATGGTATGCAAATAAGTGTCAGCTGGAGAGTAGTAAATCGCTAGTAAGTGCTTTGATGTTTGGCAACAAAGATAGATATAAAGAACTAGAGGAGTTAGTATGAAGATATCTTTAGAAGCAGCAGCAATACATTTCGATAAAACTCAAAACTATCTATATAGCTACCATAAATATTCTAAATACATATCAAATGCAATGTTTGACATAGATAGCTATTTGGCTGATCAAAAACAAGAAGTCTATTGTGAAGATGAAATTGACTATGAGCAAGAGAGCGAAACACAAACACCTGGAACATATACTCATTTAGATAAAAGAGAGCCTTTAACGCCATCTTTCATTATGAAAGAGTACTGGGCTAACCAAAAGACAACTTGTGAAATAGCCAAAGAACTTAATGTACCTGAGTCTTGGGTTCAAAAAGAGATAAGACGATTGGATCTTGGCAAAAAGAAAAGAGGTATCAGGCATAAAAGTGGCCATAAAGACACAGTTATGTCTAAGGAGCAACGCCAAAA
>JALUWV010000058.1 GCA_027019335.1 Sulfurimonas sp.
CACCTCCCATCGCTATAAAAACGCTTCGTTTGTTTTTTTTGTGTTTGTAGTTTTTTTGTTTTTCTTGGTAAAACTCATCTCTGAGCAGTGTGTATTTTTTACCACAAAGTCGTTTGCAGTTTTTTGGTACGAGGTTCTTGTACTTTTTTTTCTTAGCGTTGATATTATGGTTGAGCAGAATATCGCAATGGTGTTTTTCGTAGGTATCATCAAAAGCTAAAATCTTCACAGCTGTCTTTTGTTTTATCTTTTTTTCTTTTTTACAATTAATACCGTAGTGATCAACCACTAAAAGATCAATCTTTTTCTTTTTGATAATCTTGACAAGCTCTTTTGTTTCGTGTGATTTCAGAGAGATATGCTCAAAACCACTTTGTTTAATCATCTCATCAAGGTTGCCCGGCAATGGCAGTGTTGCGAAGATAATAGTTGCCTTTGGATGTTCTTGGTGTATCCTTTTTGCTAAGACAAGATCTCTCATTATATGACCGGTGCCAAGTGTTGAAGAAGCGTCTGCTCGAAACAGTATAGTTGACATTTTTTGCATTTTTTTAGTATAATGATACTTCATTTAGCCCTCGTTGGCATTCCTCTTCTTTTGAGAAGAGGTAATTTTCATAAACTCTAGTAACTTTACTTCTAAATTCTTTCTTGTGTTTTTATTGATTTTTCCACTAAGGTACTCAGAACGACGAATATCATACACCCTCATTTGGTGCAGCAGTGCGACACTTTTTTTGTTTTTTTTATAGGAAAATTCAAAAAAGTAAGATCCCTCTTTTTTTTGTGATGTAAGTGGAATCCCTAAAAAGGTTGTTTTTGTAAGCTTTTTATACACAAGTACAGGCCTTAAAAAGAGTTTGTCTTTTCCATAGACTTCATGTCCTATATTTTTCCCAATAGACATAAAGTAGATATTGCCTTCGTAGAAATCAATAATTTTTTCTTTACAATCGAGTTGTTTTTTTAAAGAGTTCCATGTATCAAATCTATCAGGATACAAGGAGGTATACATCAACTTCGCTCTGTGCCAATCCTCTAGCGTATCAATATCTTGTACTAAGTATCGAGGCAGAACAACAGGAATGCTTTGTGATCCAAAGGGAATCTCCTTCCACTCTTTGCTTATGTCCTCCCAGTAAAATTGTCCAGCGTCTTGATACGCCTCTTCTAAGTCTTGAGAGCGTTTAGAAAAGTTCTCAGGCCAAAACATTTCACATCTTTCATCTTTAGTGATTTTAAATGTGCGCTGAATTGGAAAAGGCATAGAGGTAACGCTAAAAGCCATTTTGGCATCAGAGTTTTTAAGTACTTCGTAGCCTTTGACTAGGTACTCTTTTTGCAAAAATGGTGCTGTCGCATAGATAGTGCAAACATATTTAAACTTTTCTCCTCTCTCCCATAGCTTTTTGATCGTGTCTTCTATTACATCTCCCGATGAGGTAAAATCATCTGCAAGTTCGCTTGAACGCATAAATGGCACCTCTGCACCATACTCTTGGGCTATTTGTGCTATCTCTGTACTGTCGGTTGAGACAAACACCTTATTAAAAAGCCCTGATTTGAGAGCAGTCTCAATGGAGTATGCGATGAGTGGTTTGCCATGAAATAATTTTATGTTTTTTTTTGGTATTCTCTTGCTCCCACCACGTGCAGGGATAATAGCTATAGCTTGCATTAGTTAACCTCACCAAATTTTTGAAAAATCAAAAGTTAAATTACTCGGACATTTTGATATTTCAAATTTTACGGTTTCATCATAAGTATCTAGTAATTTAGTATATTTTCCATTTTGTAAATGATAGACTTTCGCAACTTTATCTTCAGGGTTGACTAAAATGTAGTACTTAACACCCTCTTGTTCATAGAGATGAAATTTAATAGTTTCATCTTTCTTTGCAGTAGATTTAGAGAGAATCTCAAATATTATTTCTGGAGCTCGTGAGATATAAGCAGGGTTTCTCGGTTCGTGACAAATAAC
>JALUWV010000059.1 GCA_027019335.1 Sulfurimonas sp.
CTGAGATGATGCAAGTACTTGAACAAGTTGGTCTTGAAGTTGTTCTAGGTCACCACGAAGTTGCTCAAGGGCAACATGAGATTGGTATCGTTTACTCTGACATCATCGGTGCTGCTGATAATGTTCAGAAATACAAATATGTTGTAAAAATGATTGCACACCTTAACGGTAAAACAGCTACATTTATGCCAAAACCAATGTTTGGTGATAATGGTAATGGTATGCATGTTCACCAATCACTTTGGAAAGATGGTAAAAACCTTTTCTATAAAGAAGGTAACTACGGAAACCTTTCAGATATGGCACTTAACTATGCTGGTGGTATCTTCAAACATGCTGCTGCAGTTTCTGCATTTACAAACCCATCTACAAACTCATACAAAAGACTTTTACCAGGTTTTGAAGCACCAAGTATTCTTACTTACTCTGCAAAAAATCGTTCTGCTGCATGCCGTATTCCTTATGGTGCAGGTGAAGGTGCGACTCGTTTAGAGATGCGTTTCCCAGATAGCTCAAGCTGTCCTTACCTTGCATTTGCTGTAATGATGATGGCTGGTCTTGATGGTATCAAAGAAGGAACTACACCAGTTGGTCCAATGGATGAAGATTTATTTGAACTTACTCCTGAAGAGATTGCTGAGAGAAAAATTCCACTTATGCCTCATACACTTCGTGAAGCACTTGAAGGTCTTATCGGAGATAATGACTTCCTTAAACCTGTGTTTTCTCAAGAACTTATCGATGCATACCAAGCATACAGATTTGAGCGTGATGTATTCCCTGACGAAGGTCGTCCAACTGCTTATGAGTTTAAAACTACATACCAGTGCTAGTCACTTTCTAAACCCTCTTAACTCTCACTTGTGTGAGGGTTAAACTTTTTTTTGCTATAATTATCTTAACCTATTTTAAGTTAGAGAATTTATGCAACAAAAAAAACAACAAGCCATTATCGACGAGATTGCTAAATCTGCAAAAAATTCCGAATCTTCCCAAGATATCTACACCCTTATTTATATTCTGAGTGAAAAAGATAGACAGATACAAAAACTCAAAAAAGAAAATAACTTTTTTCTCAAAAAATGGGATAAGCACAATATTCTCGAAAATCAAAAAGATAAAACAAAAGATAAAATCATAGAACAGCAGTCGCGTTTAGCTGCTATGGGTGAAATGATAGATGCAGTGGCACACCAATGGAAACAACCACTCAATGCCATTAGTATGCTTCTTGATATGCTTAAAACTGATTTTAAAGAGGGTACTGTAGATGCAGATTATATTGATGATTTAGAATCCACTGCACAATTACAGATTGACCATATGGTCACAACACTGAGTGAATTTAGAAACTTTTTACGTCCCTCTACAAAAAATGAATCTTTTTTTATCCACTCTACCCTTGCCAATGTACTTGTCCTCATGAAAGATGAACTTATCGCACAAAATGTTCACATAAATGCAAACTTTGACCATGAAGTGAAAATTTTTGGTAACAAAAATGAATTTAAACATCTCTTTTTAAATCTTTTTAACAACTCCATTGATGCTTTTAACGAACATGATATTCGTCACCGCACCATCTCTGTCCGTATTTATGATGAAAATAAGAAAATATATATAGAAGTAGAAGATAATGCAGGAGGCATCCCAGCAAATGTTATTGCAAATGTTTTCAAACCCAATGTTACCACAAAACAAGAGGGAAAAGGCACAGGAATAGGACTTTATATGAGTGAACAAATTGTCCATAAAAACAATGGAACCATCAATGTTCACAACTCAGACAAAGGGGCATTTTTTACAATCATTCTTCCATTCCCCACTCAGTAAAATTTTGCTATAATTTCAAAACTATTAGTAATGTAAGAGACTGCTAATAAATTTTCAAGTAAAAGGATTCGTCATGAATCATATCCCTAACGGTAAGTATAAACCTTATCCACAAATAGATTTGCCAAATCGTCAATGGCCAAACCAAACTATAACAAAAGCTCCAAAATGGTGTAGTGTTGATTTAAGAGATGGAAATCAAGCACTTATCAACCCTATGTCCATGGAGAAAAAACTTGAACTTTTTGCACTCTTACTCAAACTCGGATTTAAAGAAATCGAAGTTGGATTTCCATCTGCTTCTAAAGTAGAATTTGACTTTTTACGCCGCTTAGTTGATGACAAGCTTATTCCTGATGATGTGACCGTACAAGTCTTGGTTCAAGCTCGTGAGCATTTGATTGCAAAAACTTTTGAGGCATTACAAGGGGTAAAAAAAGCAACCGTTCACCTTTATAACTCCACATCTGTGGCACAAAGAAAGATAGTTTTTGCAAAAACGAAAGAAGAGATTGTAGCCCTTGCCCTCAATGGAGTAGCACTTGTGAAACAGTATGAAGCACAACACGATGGTAAAATCTTTTTAGAGTACTCTCCCGAGAGTTTTACAGGAACAGAGTTAGAATTTGCAGCAGAAATTTCTAATGCAGTCACAGCAGCTTGGGGTATTTCAGATACAAGACCCGTTATCATTAATCTCCCTGCAACAGTAGAGATGGCAACACCAAATGTCTATGCAGACCAAATAGAGTGGATGGCAGCACATTTAGACAATCGTGAGAATGTCATCATCTCAACACATACTCATAACGATAGAGGGACTTCTGTAGCAGCCACTGAACTTGCTTTACTTGCAGGGGCAGATAGAGTTGAAGGCACACTTTTGAGTAATGGAGAGAGAACAGGGAATGTAGACATCATTACCCTTGCCATGAATATGACAACACAAGGCATTGATTCTCAATTAAACTTTTCGGATGTCAATGAAGTCTTAGATGTAGTAGAGCGATGTACAGAACTTCCAACACACCCGCGACACCCTTATGTTGGCGAACTTGTTTATACTGCATTTTCAGGTTCACACCAAGATGCCATTAACAAAGGCTTAGCACATCAAGAAGCAAAAGAGGATCCTTTTTGGGAAGTTCCATACTTACCTATCGACCCTGCTGATGTTGGAAGAAGCTATGAAAGTATCATTCGTATCAATTCTCAATCAGGGAAAGGAGGGGTTGCTTTTATCTTAGAGAAAAATTATGGCTACCAACTTCCAAAAGCAATGCATCCTGAAATTGGAAAAATCGTACAAGCTTTAAGTGATGCCAAAGGTGTTGAACTCGATGCAAAAGAGATTCTTGATGTTTTTGAAACAACCTATTTTCACACAAAAGAGTCTTTAAGTTTCATCAATGCAACACTCTCTTCAGTCAATGGCATTTCTAAATGTAGTATCACATACAAACATGATAAACAAACTATTACAGCAGAGGGTGAAGGCAATGGTCCCATCGATGCATGTAAAAACGCCTTAATGAAAGAATATAAGTATGATTTTACTATCAAATCCTATTCTGAACACTCCTGCGGAGATAAAAGCTCTGCAAAAGCGATTGCTTATATAGAGATACAAAATGAAAAAACACTCTCTTGTTTTGGTGTAGGAGCAGATACCAACATTACTATTGCATCCATAAAAGCTATGTTTTGTGCTTTAAATAGAGCAGCCTAATGCATACCCCAAAAAAACTCACAAAACTGTTTGAAAACAACAAACTATGGGCAGACTCTATTCGAGCATCTGACCCACAATTTTTTTATAAACTCTCTAAACATCAAAATCCAGATTACCTTTGGATAGGCTGTTCCGATAGCCGTGTTCCTGCTAACCAAATCATCGATTTACCACCGGGAGATGTCTTTGTCCATCGTAACATTGCCAATGTTATTGTTCATACAGACCTCAATGCCCTCTCTGTCATCCAGTATGCTGTCGAAGTCCTCAAAGTCAAGCATATCATCGTATGTGGACACTATGGCTGTAGTGGTATCCGAGCGGCTATGGACAATACACAACATGGACTCATCGATAACTGGCTTAGACATATTAAAGATGTGTACCGTTTTCATGAAGAAGAATTAGAAAATATTGATGATAAAGAAGAGAGATATCATAGACTCTGTGAGTTAAATGTTGTCGAGCAAGTTCGTAATATATTAAATACAACTATCGTGCAAAATGCCATTGATAATGACCAAGAACTCCATGTTCATGGCTTGATTTATGATTTAAAAGATGGATTGTTAAAAGATTTAAGTCACTAAGATTTATGATAATTCATTTTCATTTCATCTAGAAATACTATGATTATAAAAATAAATGTAGGAAAAAATCATGTTAAAAAAGATAGTAACTCTCTCCCTCTTCGCATTTACTCTTCAAGCAGATATATCTAGTTTTTATAAAGATGCGCTGCATACCCTGCAGTATGAAAAGAGTTACATGCTTTATGAGTCATCAAATAAAATTTCTCAAAGTGGCGTGTCCTACTCAAAGTATGCTAACTTTAATGTGGATGTTGTTTACAAAAACACCCATGCGAAACTCCTGCCAACGAGTACAGGGAACTTTAACACGACTGATATATCTGTGAGTGATTCCATAGATATTTTTGGAAAAAACAACTATAAAATAGAGTCTTTGCGTTTAGATAAAAAAGCTACAAAAGCACAACTTGATGCAAAAAAAGAGCAACTTTTCATAGCCTTGGTAAACCTAGTAAGTCTATACAATCGTACTTCACAAGAACTAGAACTTCATCAAACTCTTTTCATGGAACAAGAAGCTATTTATAAAAAACTCAAACTCTTAGGCGAACATGGAGATATGACGAAGCTTGATGTCTTACGATTTAAAAACACACTCACAACACTTAAAACAAAAATAGTCGCTCAAAATCAAGCACTTGTGAAGATGAAAAAGCAGTTACATCTTTATGCTCCTCATGTTGCCATACCAACCCTTACTGCAACACAACTACTTTTCTCAAAAGAGGATTTTATAGCTCACAATCCACAAGCAACACTCAACTCCATTGATGCACAAAAAAAAGTAGCACAAGCAAAGGGAATGAATAACAGTTACTTTCCAATACTTGATGCAGGAGTAGCCTACCAAAAACTAGATGACCCAACAGGGTATGGAGATAACTACTCGGTGGGAGTCGCACTGCATATGCCTTTAAATAGCGGAAACTTTCAAGAAGCAGAGGCACTTAAAGTCTCAGCACTCACTCTTAAAGCACAAACTATTACTTATAAAATCCAAAGAGAAAATGAGTATATCGGACATAGAGAATCTTTTGAAAATGCCTCTCAGCAGTTAGCCATCTTAGAAAAAGCATTGAGTGACTATGAAGAGAGCGCGGCAACTATAAAAACAGCTTACCTTAAACAGTATGTAGATTTCAACACCTATTTACAAGTGCTAAAACAAGCTCTTGATGTGAAAAAACAAATTATCGTCATGCAGACTCAAAAAGTAAAAGAGGCAACACTTATAAACGCCATCGCTTCGGGAAAAGTTTATGAGTAAAAAGATACTTCATTGTGAAAATATCAGTAAAATATTTAATGCAGGAGAGGCTGAAGTAAAAGCACTGCAAGGAGTAACTCTTGATATGTATGCAAATGAACTCCTTATGCTTGTTGGTCCATCAGGATGTGGAAAAACTACTTTTGTCTCTGTTTTAAGTACACTTTTAAGTTTTGAAGAGGGGTATTGTGAAATTTTAGGAAATGATACAAGTAAGATGAGTGATGAAGATAAGACAGCGTTTCGAGGGGAAAATATTGGCTTTGTTTTCCAATCTTTTAACCTCTTGCCATCGCTTAGTAGCATAGATAATGTAGCACTTCCTCTTACCATCGCAGGAGTGAGCAGAGAGGAAGCACACAAACAAGCAAAAGAGATGTTAAACGCCGTAGAACTAGCCGATAAAGCAGATAGTAAACCAAACAGTTTAAGTGGTGGACAACAGCAACGCATAGCCATCGCTAGAGCCTTAGTCCATCAACCCAAACTTATCATCTGTGATGAGCCAACAAGTAGTCTCGATCAACAGTCTGGTCAAGTTGTTATGCAACTACTCAAAAAAATAACCAAAGAAAAAGGGGTCTCTATGATAGTCGTAACTCACGATAATAGAATTTATAAATATGCTGACAGAACGGCATATATGGAAGATGGAAGGATACTAAAAGTGGATAGCTACTTATAAACTAAAACCCTGTATAATAGATACATTATAATTTATAGGACTTTATCAATATGAACAAACTTACACTTGAAACACTTGAGAGATGGCTATGGGATAGTGCTGATTTAATGAGAGGGCATATTGATAGTTCTGATTTTAAAAACTACATCTTTGGCTTACTCTTTCTTAAACGTGCTAATGACCAGTTTGTTGAAGAAGCAAATATTGCCGTTACTGATGACGGCGTAAGTTTAGAAGAAGCACTTCTTGATGAAGATTATCATCAATTTTTTATCCCACATGAAGCTTATTGGAGTGAACTTACTAAAAAAACTGAGAACATTGGTCAAGCTCTTGATAAAGCTTTTTCACTTATAGAAGAGCATAACCCTCAACTTGAAGGTGTGATGACTGCTGTTCATTTTGGAGATACTGAGAAACTTCCCGATAGCCTACTGCAAAGACTACTGCAACACTTTAACAAATACTCTCTTGCTAATGAACATCTTGATAATCCCGATATTTTAGGCTCTGCTTATGAGTACCTTATCCGTGAATTTGCCGATGATGGTGGCAAAAAAGGTGGAGAGTTCTACACGCCAAAAGAGGTAGTGAAGCTTGTAGTAAACCTTATCAAACAACAAGCAGGAAATAGTGTTTATGACCCTACTTGTGGAAGTGGTGGTATGCTCATACAAAGTGCTAACTACATTAAATCTCATGGTGGCGTTGTTGGGAAGTTTGTAGATGCTTCGCTTTATGGTCAAGAGAAGAACCTTAGCACTTGGGCTATTTGTAAGATAAATATGATTGTGCATAACTTCAAAGATAGTGACATAAGAAAGGGAGATACTCTCTCTTCTCCAAAACATTTAGAAGATGGCGAGCTTATGACTTACGATAGAGTGATAGCAAATCCACCTTTTTCACTCAAAAAATGGTGGGCAAACGCAGAGATAGACATAAAACAAGATGAAAAAGGCAAAGAGATAGCACCAAAATATAACTCTGTTGTCTCCGATGAGTATGGAAGATTTAAGTATGGCATACCTCCACGAGGTTATGGAGACTTGGCGTTTGTTCAGCATATGGTAAGTGTCCTTAAAAATGATGGTCGGATGGGTGTAGTACTCCCTCATGGTATACTGTTTCGTGGTGGAACAGAGGGGAAGATAAGAACAGGAATGCTTCAAGATGACATCATAGAAGCCATCGTTGGACTTCCTGAAAAGTTATTTTACAACACGGGTATTCCTGCTTCTATCATCATCATAAACAAGAGTAAATCTAAAAACTTAAAAAACAGAGTTGTGTTTATAGATGCCTCAAGCGAATACAAAGATGGTAAAAATCAAAACACTCTGACTACTGAAAACATAAGTAAAATTGTTGATAGCTATGATAGACTTGAAGATAAGAGCAAGTTTATGCGAATAGTTGATATGAGTGAAATAAAAGAGAATGACTACAACTTAAATATTTCACGATATATTGATACAAGTGATGAAGAGATTATCATTGACATTAAAGCTACTATGGAAGATATACAAGAGCTTGAAGTAAAAGAGCAAGAGATAGATAGTAAGCTGAATGGTTATTTGAAAAGTTTGGGGGTTTTAAATGAAACAGTTTGATGAGTGGAATGAGGTTAAAAAAGGTATTTCAAATAATAATCAAAAATTTTTTATTAAACAAAGAGAAATATATTGGATATATTTAGGTGAAAATATTGGATTTGAACAGAATGGAAAAGGTGAGGAGTTTTTAAGACCTGTTTTAGTCTATAAAAAGTTTAGTGCTAACTTATTTTATGGTATTCCATTGACAACAAACATAAAAAAAAGTAAGTTTTATTTTCATTTTAAAGTAAAAAATAGAGATAACTGTGCCATCCTATCACAAATGAGACTTTTTGATACAAAAAGAATTCACGATAATCTTGGTAAAATAAATGCAAATGATTTTGCCCAACTTAAAGATAAGCTTGGAGTATTGTTAGATTTTACTCCCACCAAAAATAGTGGGCTTCCTGAACGAGCAGGTAATTTAGAAGATAATTATAACCAAAATAGTTTTAAAAGTAAAGAATTTAAAAATGATTAAGGTGCGAGAGGGGTATAAAAATAGTGAGGTTGGGGTTATTCCTGTTGAGTGGGAGGTTGTTGAACTTGATGATATAGTTGAGTTCAAAAATGGAAAAGGACACGAAAAAGTTATTGATGAAAGTGGTCAGTATATAGTAGTTAATTCAAAGTTTATAGCTTCAAGTGGAAATGTATATAAATCTTCAAACTCTAATTTAAGTCCATTGAAGCAAAATGATATAGTTTTAGTTATGAGTGATATACCAAATGGTAAGGCACTTGCTAAATGTTTTTATATTGAAAAAGATAATAGATATACACTCAATCAAAGAATTTGTTCTCTAAAAGCTATTCAAGATAATCCTTTATTTCTATTTTACAGACTAAACCGTAATAGATACTTTTTGAAGTTTAACGATGGTGTAAATCAAACAAATCTACGAAAAAATGAAGTATTGGAATGTAAAATCCCACTCCCACCACTAAAAGAACAAGAGAAAATAGCTGATATTTTATCAACTGCTGATGAGAAGATAGATGCTATTGAGTTACAAATCCAAAAAGCCCACACTCTTAAAAAGGGGCTACTCCAAAAGCTACTAAGTGAAGGTATTGGACATAGTGAGTTTAAGGATAGTGAGCTTGGGAAGATACCTGAGAGTTGGGAGGTTGTTGAGCTACCACCTATAACTGATAAAATAACAAGTGGTGGAACACCATCAAGAAAAAAAGCAGAATATTTTAAGAATGGAACGGTTAATTGGATTAAAACTGGCGAATTAAGAGATTGCTATATTTATAATTCAAAAGAAAAAATTACAGAAGAAGCTGTTGCTAACTCATCAGCAAAAGTGTTTCCAGTTGATACTTTACTTATTGCGATGTATGGGGCAACTATTGGACGAACAGCTTACTTAAAAACAGAATGTTCAACAAATCAAGCCTGTTGTGCTATCATATTCAATCAAAGTATAGCTAACCCCTATTTTTATTGGAAGTATTTTCACTTTATTAAAGATGATTTGATTAGTCAAGGAAGAGGGGCAGGACAACCAAATATTAGTCAAGCAATTATTAAGACTTTACTTATTCCACTCCCACCACTCAAAGAACAAAAACAAATAGCCTCCATCTTAACAACTGCTGATGAAAAGTTAGAAGTGCTTAGAGCTAAAAAAGAGAAGTATGAAACACTTAAAAAAGGTCTGTTACAGAAGCTTTTGAGTGGAGAGATTAGGGTTTAATATGCTATAATACTATTTAAAGTACTATTAAGGATATTGTTATGGTTATTATGGCAAATGAAGTAAAAACTAAAGGAGTCTCTGTTTTTGATACTCTACTAGATAAATTTTCTGAAGTTATCATAAATGTAAGAGGAAAAAACAAATATTGTGTAATACCTTTTGAAGAGTATGAGGAATATAGAGCATATAAGCTTGAAACTGCACATAAAGAGGTAATGGAAAATATTGCTAAAGGTAACTACCATACCGATATAAATAGACATTTTGATACAATAAAAGAAGCCATCACTGATGTATAAAATCATCTTTGATGATAGCTATGAGAAAAAAGCTATTAAATTTTTCAAAAAACATAAAGATATTTACTCTCAATATGAAAAAACCATAGAACTTTTGGTAAATAATCCTCAACACCCTGCATTAAGAGTTCATAAACTTCAAGGAAAAATGAAACAATTTTTTTCTGTTTCTATAAATATGAAGTATAGAATAATTATAGATTTTATTATTGTCGATGATATGATTATTCTTGTAGATATTGGAAGTCACGATGATGTGTATTAGTAACTGTTTAACTTATGTATATAGATAGTATATAATTAAAGATATAATTTTAAAAGGATTTTTCTATGCACTCTTTAGCACAACTTCAAAAACAACAAGTAGGGCTTAGACTGCCTGTGTATCTCATAGAACAGATAGATGTAATTAGAGAAGAATATAACTTAACTAGGACGGATATAATCATAGAGTCTATAAAATATTATCTTGAAAAACAGGAGACTCAAAAATTAGATGTGGAGTTATTATTAGATAAATGAGCGAATACCACCAATCAGAACTCCCAGCGATAGAGCTTTTTAAAAAGCTTGGATATGAATACTTTGATGCCAAAGGCGAAATGTATGAAGTTGTTCTTGAAGAGAGACTAACAACTTCACTTAAAAAAATAAACCCTTGGTTAAATGAAAACAACCTTCAAAAAGTAGTTCGTAAACTCTTAGCGTCAAGCACTATGGGTAGTTCTCTGATGGAGATAAATTCTGAAATCCATAAGCTCATAACTCGTGCTGATGCTCTTTCACTTAAACCTACACCTGATGACAAACCAATAGCTGTAAAGTTTATAGACTATGAAAATCTTGATAACAATGAGTTTCTTGTAGTGAATCAGATGAAGTTTAAAGGAGAACGGGCTAACTCTATTCCTGATTTAGTAGTGTTTGTCAATGGTCTTCCTCTTGCCGTGATAGAAGCGAAAAACCAAAAGGTAGATATAAGTGATATTCCCGATTTGGAGTATTATCAATCTAACTCTCCAAAACTCTTTCATTACAATCAGATTTTAGGTGCGATAAATCGTATAAGTGGACTATATGGAACTATCCAAGCTGATATGAAATTCTACTCAAAATACAACGAAATTGCATCCCATGAACTTATTGCACTTCTTGAAAATGAACCCACACCACAAGATATTTTACTCTATAACCTTTTTGAGAAGAGAAGATTTCTTGACATCGTCAAATACTTTGTAATCTTTGAAGTTGTTGAGGGCAAAACTATCAAAAAACTACCAAGATACCAACAACTAAGAGCTGTAAATAAAATAGTCGATAGACTTAAAAATGAAAATCGGGGCGGTGTTGTATGGCATACCCAAGGAAGTGGTAAATCTATCACGATGATTTATCTTGCTACTAAGCTTAGAGCTGAGACAAGTGGGTTTGATAATCCTACTATTTTGATTTTAACAGATAGAACAGATTTAGATAACCAAATAAGAAGCACTTTTAACAGAGTTGGTTTTTCAAATGTAAATCAAGCAAATTCAATCTCACACTTAAAGACTTTGCTGAAAGATAGCTATGGTAAAACTCTCACTTCAACGATACAGAAGTTTCAAGAGAGAGCAGAAGAGAAAAGAAAAGTTGAGGTTTTAAGTGAGAAAGAGAATATATTTGTATTGATTGATGA
>JALUWV010000060.1 GCA_027019335.1 Sulfurimonas sp.
AAAGTTGTACTTTTAAATGATAACAATGACATAGACCATATACTGGATGAAATCTAATGTTTTCTAATATGGGCGACATGAGCAAAATGCTCGAAGGTATGCAAGAAAATGCTACGAAACTTAAAGAGGATTTAGCAAGTAAAACCTTTAGTGTCAAAACTGGTGGTGGACTTGTAGAACTGAGTGTCAATGGGAATGGTGAAGTAGTTGATTTGAAAATTGCGGACGAAGCCTTGAGCGATAAAACAACTTTAGAGATTATGATTATTGGTGCTATTAATGATGCAAACAAGATGGTACAGCAAAACCAACAAAGCAGTGCGATGAGTATGCTTGGTGGTATGGGGAATCCTTTTGGTGGAGCAAAGTAGGTGTTTCGCCTCTTTGCTTTTCTTCTTCTCTCTCTTATAAATTTATATGCGTGTCAAGGGGGTTATGCCTCTTGTAAACGCAAGATAAATGATTCACACTCTCTTACACATTCGCAAATACATATTCCTATAGAAAAACACAAACGTCTTGTTTTTTCACACTCCAAACCAAAAGCAAAAATTTTAAAGTATGACCCTTTTTTGTCTCTTTATCTCGTGGAAGATACAAAAGGTTTTAGATACCCTTTCTCTTTACATAAAAATGTAGTCATGGGTCTTGCTTGTGTAAATAAGGAAAGAGCAGTTGAAGGTCGTATCAAACAGCATCAAATTGGTTTAAATCATTTTGCAGTGTTTGCACAAAAAGTAGCTCCTTTGAGTTTGCTTTTAACAAGTTGCTGTGCTTTAGAAGGTATTGTAACCCCGCAAGGGATTATCGAAAAGCCGTATCTCAAACACTTTTTAAATACAAAAAAAGTGAGCTACTCAGATATTGGGATTCGTGTCCATTATAGAGGGGGAAAAGTTTTTGTTAAAGCAATAAACCCTTTTATGCAAGGCAATCATTTTCAAGTTGGGGATCAGATTGTTATATTTGATAACAAACGTGTAACAAACGCAGGCAAACTCATGCAGTGGATTCTTTTTAGTAAAATTGGTAGCAGACATAATGTCAAGATAAAACGCAAGGGAAAATACCTTACACTCAAATGCAAGAGTAAAAAGAGAAAAGGCGGAGGGTATCTCAGTGATACATTTTTAGAGTTTTTAGGACTCTCCTTTGATAAAAATCTCAAAATTATAAAGATAGAACCAAAAGCAAAAAAGTATGGACTCCGACTAGGAGATAGACTCCTAGAGGTGAACAATCAAGAGATAAGTACAGAAGAAGAAATTGTAAAAAGCATCTCTCAAAGTAAAAAGGCATCACAATTTCTTTTTGAGAGAAACCATTTTCAGTTTTTCGTGAAGGTGCATTAAAACTCTTATGTTATAATTATATATGAGTAAAAAAGATAAAATAAAAGAAGATATATCCATTTTAAGAGATGAGTATAAAAATTATTTTATTGTCATAATGACAATTCTCACAGGAAGTTTCACTACTTTTTACCAAGTGATGATGGGTGATGCTCCATTCTTTGTTTTGTTTGTTGGTATAAGTGGTGTTATACTGGCTACTTTTGTAACTCTTTTGTTTAAAAAAAAGAGATTAAAAATTGATGAAAAATTAGCACAATTAGAGGAAATAGAGTAATGGAAATTTTAGGATTTATCGGTATGTTGTCTTCTTTAGCTGTTGTTGGATATGTCGCATATATCATGTCTAAATCACATACACTCCATTCATAAATTATGAAAAACTTCGAACAATTCTTATTAGATAACCTACCGACTTCAAAAAGTATTCACCCTACTTATGAAAAAGCACTGCAAAATATGCTTGAGGCTGGGGGAAAGCGTTTTCGTCCTGCACTTCTTTTGGGTGTGGTTAAAGCATATAATCCTTTACTGCTTGAAGGTGCGAGGCATGGCGCATTTGCTATAGAACTCTTACATACATACTCTCTCATTCATGATGATTTACCTGCGATGGACGATTCCCCTCTGCGACGAGGGAAACCGACTCTGCATGTTGTTTTTGATGAAGTAACCGCTATTTTGGTGGGTGATGCACTCAATACCTACTCTTTTGAAGTGCTTGCAAACGCACCATTCTCAGATACAACACGGGTAAAACTCATAAGAGAACTTGCAAGCAATGGCGGTCTTAATGGCATGGTACTTGGGCAAGCGATAGATTGTTATTTTGAAAATAAACCGCTCAAAGTGGAAGATATTAAAATTTTACATACAAACAAAACAGCAAAACTCATCGCAGCATCACTCAAAATGGGAGCTATCATTGTTGGTCGTGAAGATGTGGGTGAACGCTTGTATGATTTTGGAATTAAGCTAGGGCTTCTTTTTCAGATTCAAGATGATATTTTAGATGTAACACAGAGTAGTGAAGAGGCAGGAAAGCTTACAAACAATGATGAAGATAAAAATAGTTTTGTAACTATTTTGGGCTTAGAAGCTTCTATGGATGAGGCAAACAATTTGGCAGAAGAACTCACAAACGCAATGAATAGTTTTGACACACAGTTACAAACAGAACTCTCAGAACTCTTAACAAAATATATAAACAGACATAAAAACTAAAACAGGACAATAAATATGGCAAATAAAATGCGTCAAAAGATGGCAGATAGTATACGATTTTTAGCAGCAGATATGGTACAAGCTGCAAACTCAGGACACCCAGGTGCACCGATGGGACTTGCAGATATTGCAGTTGTTTTGAGTGAACATCTCAATCATAATCCTAAAAACCCCTCATGGCTGAACCGTGATAGACTCGTTTTCTCAGGCGGACATGGTACGGGGCTTATCTACTCTTTGTACTATCTTTGGGGTTATGGCTTAGAACTTGATGATTTAAAAAACTTTCGCCAACTTGATTCTAAAACGCCAGGACACCCTGAGTTTGGACATACTGCAGGGATTGAGATTACAACGGGTCCCCTTGGACAAGGTATCGCAAACGCAGTTGGTTTCTCTATGGCAAGCAAGTTTATGGGTGCACAAGTAAACTCCGATACAGCCGATTTAATTGACCATAATGTGTACTGTTTATGTGGAGATGGGGATTTAGAAGAGGGTCTCTCTTATGAGGCTTGTTCAATCGCAGGACACAATAAACTAGACAACTTAGTGCTTATTTATGACTCAAATCGTATCACAATCGAGGGAACAACTGACTTGAGTATTAGTGAAGATATTCACACACGTTTTACTTCGCAAGGGTGGGATGTTTTAGAGTGTGATGGACATGATTTTGATGCAATTGATAGAGCACTCACAGAGGCAAAAGCCAACACAAAACCAACCATTATCATCGCAAATACCATTATTGCAAAAGGTGCTGGAAAACTAGAGGGTTCACACCATGCACACGGTGCACCACTTGGTGATGATGTGATTGCGCAGGCAAAAATTGATGCAGGTTTTGACCCTGAAAAAACATTTCATGTCGATGAAGATGTGATGGTACGTTTCCGTTGTGCTATAGAAGAGGGTGACCTTTTAGAACGTGAGTGGATACATTCTCAAAAGACTCTTCCTTTGATGGAGCAAAATGAAGCACTCAAAGCATTAGAAAATCCTGATTTTTCTCGCATTCACTACCCAACATTTGAAAAAGCAGATGCAACACGCAACACAAATGGAAAAATTTTAAATGCCATTGCCAGAGGTATTCCGAGTTTCTTAGGAGGAAGTGCTGATTTAAGTCCTTCAAACAAAACATTTTTAAATGACATGGGAGTCTATCCTAAGGGACGAAATATCTACTTTGGTATTCGTGAACATGCTATGGCTTCTATTGCAAACGCGATGGCTCTATATGGACCCTTAATGCCTTTTACTTCGACTTTCTTTGTCTTTTCGGATTACCTCAAACCAGCTGCAAGAATTGCGGCACTTGCAGGGATTCAACAGTTTTTTATCTGGACACATGATAGTATTGGAGTAGGCGAAGATGGTCCAACACACCAACCAATTGAACATCTTTCACAGTTCCGTGCTTTACCAAACTTTTATGTGTGGCGTCCAGCAGATGGTGCTGAAAATGTAGTGGCATGGCAAACAGCCTTAGAGATGAAAAAATCTCCATCTGCGTTTGTCTGTTCCCGTCAAAGCTTAGCGATGCTTCCAAGTGCTGTAAGTGGTGATGCAAGTCGTGGCGGTTACTTACTTGCAGAAGATGCAAACGCAACATTTACTTTAATGGCGAGTGGTTCAGAAGTAGAGTTAGCACTCAAAGTAAAAGAGGCAATGAATGCAAAAGGAACACAAGTAAATGTTGTTTCTGTTCCTTGTTTTGACCTTTTCTTAGAGCAAGACAAAGCATACATTGACTCTATTATAGCTCCTGATACGAAAAAAGTAGCGATTGAAGCTGCTCGTGGTTTAGAGTGGTATAGATTTGCAGATGATGTTATAGGGATGGAGAGTTTTGGTGCTTCTGCTCCTGCTGGGCAACTTTTTGAGAAGTTTGGTTTTGGTGTAGAGAGTATCGTGAAGCAACTTGGGTAGCTTCACGATTTTTACACAAATAACCGCTATACTTAGAGACTAGATTTAAAAGAGATTAAGATGATACGAACAGGATTAACATTTTTTTTCATACTACTTTTGAGTAGTTCACTCTATGCAAAAGAGAACTTTAGTGAGATGAGTACACAAGAACTCATAGCTATTATGGGGTATGTCAAAGCGAATGAATCTGCTGCGTTTCAAGCAGAACTCAAACGCAGAGTCCCCACTATGACTCCTGCAGAAAAAGAAAAATACAAAAAAAACAGTAACAAGTTACAGTAGTTCAGTATGCGAGGGAAGATACTTTTACTAGAAGATGATGTCACACTCAATGAAACCATCAGTGAATTTTTAGAAGAAAAAGATTTTGAAGTTGTGAGTGTCTATGATGGAGAAGAGGCATCTGATATTATATACGAACAACTTTTCGACATTTTTTTACTTGATGTCAATGTCCCTTTCATCAATGGTTTTGAACTTCTTAAACAAAAACGTAAAAATGGGGTTACGACTCCCGCTATCTACATTACCTCTTTAAACTCTCTTGATTCACTTGAAGATGGGTATGCAAGTGGTTGCGATGATTATATTCGTAAACCTTTTGCACTCAAAGAACTTCTATTTCGCATAGAGAGTATTTTAAAACGCAACTTCTTCCATGAGACGAAAAACCGCATAGAGATTACCGAAACTGTTTTTTACGATACAGATGCAAATCTTCTTTTTGTGGATGACAAAGAGCAGAGTATTAGTACCAAAGAAGCACTTCTTTTAAAACTCTTTTTACAAAACAGAGATGAAACAGTTTCTCACGAGGTGATTTATGAACATCTATGGGAGTATGAGGAGTCACCAAGTGAGAGTGCTTTACGTACATACATTAAAAACTTGAGAAAGATTCTTGGAAAGGAAAAGATTGTTAGTATCAAAAAGCTTGGATACAGATTTAGCACGAAGTGAGAAACAGACTCTCTATCGCATAGCAACACTCTATCTTTTACTGAGCATTATCATTATTTTTGGTTTCTCTTTTATGTACTACACGGCACAAAAAGAGCTGATGCTCCAAGAAAAAAAAGCAGAGTTACAACAAGACTCGAAAGATTTTTTACTCAAACTCAAACAGCTTCATATTAACTTTGACAAAACGCAAGTCTACCCACGAAGTAAAGCATACGAGAGTGCGATTTTTGATAGCGATAAAAAGCTCATTTTTGCAACAATACCAACACAATTGAGTCTTCATAAAATTCTCTATTTACAAGATGCTATGATTCACCTTGTGAGTATTCCTGAGTCCTACTATCTTGGTGCAAAGTATGTCATTATTCAAGTCAAAGACAATGCCCTTTGGTATGAGAGAACGAAAAAAGAGTTACTGCTTTTTAATCTCCTTGCGTTTAGTGTGATGTTTGTTATTGGGTATGTTTTACTGCGTTTGTTTTTAAAACCTATGCGCGATGCTATCCATCTGCTTGATAGATTTATCAAAGACACCACTCATGAACTTAACACTCCCGTAAGTACGATTGTAAATAACATAGAGATGATAGATAAAACAAAGCTCGATGCAAAAACACTCAAGAAAATAAATCGCATTGACATAGGAGCGAAAACCATCTCGAACATCTATCAAGACCTTACCTACCTTACACTTGGAAACAAAATTGTCGTTAATGATGAGAAGATAGACCTAGGAGAGTTACTGCAAGAGAGAGTTGATTACTTTAAATCCCTTGCCAATGCAAAAAAAGTCTTTATGGAGGTGAAGATTGTTACAAACACAAGTCTGTTTATAGATAGAGCGAAGCTCAGTAAGCTTGTCGATAATCTCATCTCTAACGCTATAAAGTACAATAAAATCAATGGATATATCCATATAATACTCAACAAAAATGAGATAATTTTTGAAGATAGTGGTATAGGAATTGCACAAGAAAATATAGTAAAAATGCAAGAACGTTATACACGTTTTAACAACGTGAGTGGAGGTTTTGGATTGGGGTTAAGTATTGTATCGAGCATCGCTCAGGAGTACAAGCTAAAAATAAAAATTGAGTCCGAAGAGTTTGCATGGACTAAAGTGAGTTTACAATGGTAAGAGTATTGTCTGTTTTTTTATTAGCGAGTATACTTCATGGGGGAGTCTATCAAACAAATTGTGTGGCATGCCATAAAACTTTGCCTGTAAGTATAGATAAGTATTTTTATAGATACCTTTTAAAATACAGCAGTGAAAAAGATGTCAAAGCAGCGATGTACCACTACTTACAAAATCCATCCAAAAAGAAGAGTGTGATGGCAGAAGCTTTCATTAGCCGTTTTGGTGTGAAGCAAAAGAGTAAACTTACAAACAAGCAACTTCAAAAAGCTCTCAATGTTTACTGGAACAGATACAAAGTCTTTGGAAGACTGAGATAAACACTTCACAATGACTCCACAATTTGATGTTAGACTACGACTATCAAACAACAAAAAGGAGTTTTGAAATGAAAACTACAAATATAAGTTCAATGGTAAAAGGATTCGTTTTAGTGGGGACACTTTTAACAGCAAGTTCGGCTATGGCAAGTGCTGATTTATATAAAAAATGTGCAGGGTGTCATGGAGTTCATGGAGAAAAACATGCAATGGGTAAATCAAAAGTAATCGCTTCTTTAGGTGAAAAAGGTGTCAAAGATGCACTCCATGGTTATAAAGCAGGTACATACGGTGGTGCAATGAAAGGGCTTATGAAAGGTCAAGTAGCAAGACTTTCAGATGCAGATATTGATAGTCTAGCAAAGTATATCGCAACACTTAAATAGTACTATCTTTTGGCAACCATTTTTGAAGTATTTCAGTGAACTTTTTTGCTTCAATTGGTTTTGCTAAATAATCACTCATTCCTGCAAGGTAGCATTTCTCTTGATCGCCTTGCATCGCGTTTGCTGTGAGTGCGAGGATTGGTATGTTTTTATTTATCTCTCCTGTTTCTCCTGAACGTATATTTTCTGTTGCTTCATACCCGTCCATTTGTGGCATCTGACAATCCATCAAAATAAGGTCATACTGTTTTTTATTCGCATTTAACATCTCAAGTGCTTCTACCCCATTGTTCGCAATATCACACTCTAAGCCCAAGTTCTCAAGCAGACCATCAATAACAAGTTGATTTGTTTTGTTGTCTTCAACGAGTAGGATATTACTCGTTTTGGAGAGTGTTCCGAGGTACTCATGGGTGATGAGTGGTGTCGCCTGCTCTTTTGCTTCTCCATTTTCAACGAGTACATTAAGGGCATCAAAAAGATCACTCGCTGTTGTTGGTTTGGAGAAAAACGCATCAAATCCAAGTTCGGCAAACACCGCTGCATCGCTACGAAATCCAAGAGATGTCATCATAACAAGTTTCATACTGTCATAACTACTATTTTCACGGAGTAGTTTTCCTAATTCTGCCCCATCCATCTGTGGCATCTGCATATCTAAAAAGGCAATATCAAAGGGTGGTGTATGTGAATGTGCAAGGGCTTTAGCACACATATTGAGTGCTTCTTGTGCATCTTTGGCACAAAAGACATTCATATCCCAGAGTTCTAGTTGTCCAGAGAGGACTCTTCTGTTTATTTCATTATCATCCACAATGAGGACTCTTTTGTCTTTTATGGAGACTGCTGGCATACGAAGTGTTTTTTTCTCGCTCAGTTGGACACCTATGTCAAAACTAAAAATACTCCCTTTGTCTATAACACTTGTTGCGTTTACACTCCCATCCATCAATGCACACAGTTTTTTTACAATAGCAAGACCAAGTCCTGTACCACCATACTTACGAGTCGTAGAAGCATCGACTTGAGAGAAGGAGTCAAAAAGGGAAGCTATTTTATCTTCTGGTATACCTATGCCTGTATCTTGCACACTCACTTGGAGTCTTGCATTGTTCTCATCGGTAACATCGAGTGTCACAGTGATGAGAATACTCCCCTCAGAGGTGAATTTAATCGCATTGCTGACAAGGTTTGTAGTTATTTGACGGATGCGTCCAGGGTCGGAGAGTATAATCTCTTGTTGGAGTCCTTGCATATCTAAAACAAGTTCAACTCCTTTTTCCTCTGCTTTAAAAACAAGTGCCTTTGCTAAATCTCCAAATTCGTTACGTAGATTAAACGCGATGGATTCAATTTCCATTTTTCCAGCTTCAACTTTTGAAAAATCTAAAATATCATTGATGAGTGTGAGGAGTGCATGTGCAGAACTTTTTGCAACATGCAGATGATTTTTTTGGCTTGGTGTGAGTTGGGAATTTTTCAAAAGCTCAAGCATTCCTATCACACCATTCATAGGAGTACGAATCTCATGGGACATACTTGCTAAGAATTCCGACTTTGCTTGTGTACTCTCTTGTGCTTTTTGTGTTGCTTCCATGAGTTTTTCTTCGTTGTGTTGTACCGTTTTTATCATACTGTTAAAAGAGTTTGTGAGTTCACCGATCTCATTGTTTTGTCTGTTTTCGAGGATGATATCTCTTTTACCATTGGCAAATTGATAACTTGCATGGGCGAGTTTTTTGAGTGGTTTGGCAATGTTTGAAGAGACAAAAAATGCAATGAAAATAACTACAATAAGTGCAAAGATGGAAAACTCAATACTTTTTTGTAAAACTGCATCAATATCTTGAAAAAGAATTTTTGCATTGACTTCACTTATTAAAGCCCATTTCACACCTAAAAATTCAACATCATCATGAACACCAAGGACTTTTTCTCCAAGAGGACCCTTGTAGAAAAAGACTGTTTCATTCATGTTTTCATCAAAGTCACCATTAAACCCATGCTCTTTATACCAAAGTTGAAACTGTTGTGTTGTTATCTTTGTTTGGAGTGTTTTGTGTGTTGTATCTATGTCACTACGAAGTAATCCATCCGTCCCAATAAAATAGTGTAGATAGTCATCTGTGTTTCTTTTTTGAAAAATTTCTAGGAGGGAGTTGAGCTTAATTTCCATAGCAAGCACACCAATGGTAATGCCATCTGCATTGATAACAGGTGCAGTTATAAAACTTGTAATACGATTATGTAGGGGAGTGAACTTTTCTAAATCACTATAGTGAATTTTGTTATCTTTGAGTGTTTGCTCAAAGGTTTTTGAAAATTTCGTTTGTTTGTAAAGAGGGCTTTTGAGATTAGCACCCAAAGTAGCATTTTGTGTAATGTTATAGAGAATATTGCCTTGCATATCTATAAGTAAAATATCAGCAATGTAGTTGTAGATGTGAAAAGTATTTTTAATATCATGCTCATTATCTCTATCAATGAGAAACTTATAATCAGATTTGAGAAAGTTTGGGAGTGTTTGTTTAGAATCTGTAAGTGCATCATTGAGTGTTTCTAAAAATAGGCGTGTGGTGTCATTTTGTGATATATACTGTACCTCTTTTTCACGGTAAGTAAACCAATCTCTTACAAATTTTGTAGTACTGTCAGAAGAGTAAAGAATATTCTCTTTTGCTGATTTTGTAAGACTTGTCGAAGAAGCATTGTAGTTGAGCACCGTAAAAACGACAAGAGGAATAAAGGCAATAAGCAAAAACCAAAAGAATAAGGATATTCGAATACTACCTTTATAATGCCGAGCCATTTTTACTTCCTTTAATATAATGTTCAATTATACTAATTTTAATCTTTAATTTCCTTTTATAGCATTGGTTGTTTTGTTGATGAGATTTTTTGGGAGACTTAAAATACCATCAACCGTGCCAGTTACTGCACCACTTGCCATATCATTAGAAATTTTTTGCATATTGATTGTGATTTTTTCTACTTTATTGAGCTCAATAGGAATTTCTTTGCGTAAATTTTGAGACTCTTGTAAGATAGGAGGTACACTTTGTCTGAGTGCTTGAGCCTCGTGTAAGATAGGCGGTATACTGTTTCTGATTGCTTTTGATTCTTGTAAGATAGGTTTGATTGCAGCACGAGTTTGCTTTACTTCTTCTAAGATTACAGGAATGGCTGTTCTTGTTCTTTGTACTTCTTGTAAGATTGGAGGGATAGCATTGGTCGTTTTATCCACTTGGTGTAAAACACTTGGCAGTAGCTCACGGAGCTTTTTTGTTTCTTGTAAAACATTTGGAATTGCCTTACTGACACGCTCAAGAGAGTGTAAAATATCATTGACATTTTTCCCGTTTTCAATTTTTTCAACGGAAGACAAAATGCTAGGAATACTCTCCCTTACCTTTGCAACTTCCATCGTCATAAAGATGAGTGATGTTGCAAAATAGACTAAGGCAAGTGAAAATAAAATTTTGACAAGAAGTGTTGCTAATTGCATCGGCTTATCTAAATCGCTCTTCCTTAGGAGCATCTTCAGGGACTAAACCATACTTCGCTAAATCAACTAAAATATCTTTGCGTTTGTCTTTGAGTAGTTTCACCATAACAGGGTTTCTATCCATTTTATATGTTTCTGTTTTGATAACATTTCCCTTGTGGTCAAAGTACTTTTTGAGTCCAACTTTATAGTTGTTTTTGTAAAACACTTCGGCACTTTTGTAGCCCTCAAAGTCCCAGTCTGTCATAACACCTTCTCTTCGTCCCATGACATAATTCACTTGGCTTCCAAGTTGTCCGTTGTCATAGTACACTTTTTGAATACCATCTTTTTGTGCATCAACATAGTGAACAACTATCTTCTCTTGTCCGTTTGTATGGTAAGAGGTATATAAACCATTCTCTTTACCATCTGTAAAGTTAACTTTTGATTTTATACTCCCATCATCTTTATACCAGTAGGTCATACCATTACGAACACAATTTTTATATCGTGATTCTTGGGCATTATCTTTGACTATATAGGGTTTGGGCTTCGTGCATATTGTTGTCGCC
>JALUWV010000061.1 GCA_027019335.1 Sulfurimonas sp.
AGTTAATCTCTCTCTCTTCTTTTGTTCTATTGTATTTTGTCTATTGTATTTTGTGTGTGCATTATCTGCACTAGGGTGGTGCAATTTCTGCACTAGGGGTTGTGCATTATCTGCACTAGGGTGGTGCAATTTCTGCACTAGGGTATTAATGCCTTTTATGTTGAGTTCGTATCTATTATAAGACTGCCCTCCGTTCTTTTGAGTTTGTCTTGTTACCTTTAATATTTTAAGCTCTTTAAGTTCTTTTATAGAGTTGATAACTTGTCTTTTACTTAACCCCGTAGCTTCCACAAACTGCGATATACTTATGCCGTCGCTTTTCTTGTTGTAGCCGATTGTTTGTCTCACTACATGGATATAAATTTTGCACCCGCTCCCACTTATAAACTTAATCGCTATAAAGATTTCATTCGGTACTTTTGTGAAGTTTTCCATTATTTCAAAGTGTGCCATCTTATGCCCCCTCTAGGTTCATGCTCTCTAAATCATAGTTTACGATATACATAACCCCTTTCTTTGTATGTGTGAACTCTTGTATCAGGTTCTTGTCTTTAAGTTCTTTTATCGCTCTTTTGACTTGTTTTAGACTGAGTCCAGTAGCTCTTTTGAACTGTTTTAGTGTGATTGGCTTCGTTATGTCGCTGTTGCTCATTTCTAATCTATCGTTTGAATTTATGTTCATAATATTTTTTCCTCTCTTTTAAACTGCTTGCATAAGGCTTTTTAAGACAATGTTATAAGCACCCTTTGCACCGCCACCATGTAAAGAGTATCTAAGGAGTGCATCATTTGCATACTTTATTCCCTCCACCTCTGCAACAACTATAAAGGCATATAAAGGCATTTTTGCCATATTCCTAAAAGCTCTTTTATACTTCTTAGTATCTTCATCAGGAAACTTCTTTTTAAACTCTTTTAGCTCTTTGTTTAGCTTTCTTTCGTATCGTTCCATCTTTTTTTTATCGCTCATAATTTGCCCCTTGTAATTTAATCTCACTTGCTAGTGCAAAGATTGCATCTCTCATTTGGTACTCTTCGCTTACTTTGCTTCGTATTGGTTTGAATAAATCAAAGTAATATCTATTTTCTATTATCAAGATGGCTTTTGCTGTCTCTGCTGTTATTTCTATTTGCATTTTTTTTCCTTATTTATATGCTTATGCATATTTTATATAGTAAAATTATATTCTATTGCATATTAAAATAAACTTAAATTAATATGCTTTAGAATACTTTTTTTATTAATATGATATACTTATGCATATTTTTACAAAAAGGAACTAAAAAAATGGATAAAGATTTATTCAAAGATTTACTAAAACAAGCAAAACTATCAAAAAAAGAATTTGCTAATATTCTTGAAATTCCATATGCAACTGCTAATAGTTGGGGGAATAATGGAAGAGACTACCCCTATTGGGTAAAATCATGGCTAACCCTCTACATAGAAAACAAAGACTGCAAAGAGTTAAAAGAGATTATTAAAGAGAATGTTTGTAAAGAGTAATCGCTATTTTTATGCCCTCTTTTATCGACACAAAAAGATTGTTAAGGGTGTCGCCATTTTTTCGACACCTCCAAAAGCATATTTTGATGAGTCCCTCTTTTTGTGGAGGGGTCTCCCTCTTTTTGTGGATAGGGTCTCCCTCTTTTTATGGAGGGGTCTCCATTTTTTGATGAGTTGGTAAGTTTCTATCGTTTGACCTTTGTTGTTATGCACGGTCGCTATTTTTTCGACCGTGCAAAAACTTGGTTATAGTTTGGTTTATGGATTATTAAGTCTTGTCGTTTCGTCTTGTCGTTTCGTCAATTCTTTACTTGTCGTTTCGTCTTGTGGATTTAACTAACCTTGCTTTGTGGATTTCACTAGACTTGCTTTGTGGTTTGGTTTATCTTTGGTTTCGGTTTGGTTATGGTTTGGTTTATGGATTATTGACTTTAATGTAGCTTATACGAGTTTTCA
>JALUWV010000062.1 GCA_027019335.1 Sulfurimonas sp.
ACTACAAGAGAAAATAATAGCTTTTAAAGAAGAGATAAATCTCTCTAATATCAAGGCAGTAAGCGGAACACTAAAAGATATAGAGTCAATAGCAAATCCACAAGCGAACAAAACAGATGTAACTGTAAATACACAAGTAAATAGCACAAATAACCTAAGCATAGAAGATTTTTATGAGACTTAAAGCCCTTTGAGTAAAAAGTGAATAATGATACATCAAAACTCTTTTAGTGCTTTTATGGGTAGATATGGAAGTGTGAGAGGTATATTTGAAGAAGCCTAAGAGGTGGTTAATCCCTTAGGTGTTGGTTACTGTTTCAATGCAAAAACTATATAAATAGTCGCTATTAACAGATAGCCCACAGTATGCAAATTTAAAAAGTCGTGTAACATTTTAAAGCCTTGCAGTAATCTAACCCACATAACCCAACCATAAAACCAAAAAAAAAGCCCTACCTCAACGAAGAGATAGAGCTAAATTACTGTAAGAATTGTTACACGACTTAACTTACATACACAAAGCGACCAAGCTTTGATAAGAGAATTATAATCTAACTTAGATTAATCTACTCTAAACTTTTTATAATAGAAATACTCCTATTAAAGACCTCATCAACAAACTAAACAGCTATTAAGATGGGGTTATAAGTGTAACCTAAGTACTACTTAGGGCATAATAGTAAATTTAACGAATGACATGAATGTCAATGGTAATTTTTATTAGCTACGGAAAACTCGTATAAGCTACAATAAAGTTTATAACCCAAAAAACCAAACCGTAACCACAAGACGAAAATTCAAAACCACAAGACGAAAATTCAAAACCACAAGACGAAAATTCAAAACCACAAGACGAAAAACAAAAACCACAAGACGAAAATTAAGACTTAATAATCGTATAGATTTTACTATTCACAAATTTGTGAATGGTAAAGCCAAGTGAGAAAAACCTAGTTTTGGCACGGTCGAAAAAATAGAGACCGTATAGCTTTTGGACGAGTCGAAAAAATGGCGACACCCTTAGAAGGGGGTAATAATAAAGTTATGACACCCTTAACAATCTTTTTGGGTGGATAAAATGGTGAGCCAATAATTAGAGGGCATAAAAATAGCGACTACTCTTTACAAACATTTTCTTTAATAATCTCTTTTAACTCTTTGCAGTCTTTGTTTTCTATGTAGAGAGATAGATATTTTTCTACCCAAAATGGAACAGCTGGTCTATTTGCAGAACCCCATCCATTAACAGTTGATAAAGATATTTGAGTATCTTCACTAAAAGTTTTTTTACTAAAACCTGCTTTTTTCAATAGTTGTTTAAATTCATCTAAATTCACATTATTTCCTTTTTGTATCGAATATACACGAATTATATCATAAGTATAAAATTTTACACCAATAATATATAAATAGACTTGACTTAATTATATCTAATTGGTATAATTACAACATAAATAAGATAAATAACATACCAAAAGGATATAAAATGAGTTACTTAACAATGAAATACAAACTAAGACTACTTGAAGCAGTAGTGAAACAAATCAAAAAGGAAAAATAAAATGAGTATAAAAGCAGACGACAGAATAGTAATGAACAACAGCGACATAACGAAGCCTATCACGCTAAAGCAGTTTAAAAGAGCAACGGGGCTAAGTTTGAAAGAGGTTAAGAGAGCGATAAAGGAACTCAAAGATAAGAACATCATAAGAGAGTTCAATCACTCTAAAAAGGGTGTAATGTATATCGTTAATTATGATTTAGAGAGCATGAACCTACAAGGGGCATAAAATGGCACACTTTGAAATAATGGAGAACTTCACGAAAGTACCGAATGAAGTTTTTTTGATTATAAAATATGTAAATAATAGCAGTTACATCATACTGATACACATAGTGCGACAGACAATCGGCTATGGTAAGAAGAGTGACGGAATAAGCTTATCACAGTTTGTAGAAGCTACAAGATTTAGTAAAAGGCAAATTGTAAAATCAATAGATGAATTAAAAAATCATAGAATTATTAAGGTAACAAAACAGACTCAAAAGAACGGAGGGAAGTCTTATAACAGATATGAACTCAACTTAAAAGGCATTGATACCCTAGTGAACTCAATGCACAAGGGTAGTGAACTGAATGCACAAGGGGTAGTGAACTCAATGCACAAGGGTAGTGAACTGAATGCACATACAAAAGACAATAGACAAAATACAATAGAACAAAAGAAGAGAGAGAGATTAAACCCTTCCTTTTTGTATTTTAAATTTTCGGACTCACTTAAAGCTAAAAAGACAGATGAGTATTTAGCTCATTTAATAGCAGAGAGTGAGTATATCAAAAGTGAAACAGCTTTTAAAATAGCTATTAAAAAGAAGTTAGCTAGAGAAGATAAAGAACAGCTACAAGACTTTGAAGAGTGGTATCTAAATGATGAGTGTACTAAGTTACTAGAAGCTTATAAGGGTACTAAAGTTCTTCATGCTACTAAAGGACTTTTGGAAATAAAGAGCATTTATACTTATTTCAATACTAGTGGCTATAACAAAGATAATTATATTTATATGAGCTTTGTAGGAAGAAAGGAGGAAGATAAAGAGGTTATGGGCTTTAAAAATAGTACAGAGCTTGAAAGATTTATAAAAGATAATGAGTACTAGAAGCTAATAGAGTTATTTAGTGATTATATGCACTTCTTAGAGCATAGAAGCGATTAAAAGAGTTTTAACGGCTAATGAGTCGTTTTATAAATAAAAAGCCTTATATGGCAAATATGAAGAGGAAAACACAAAATGAATACTAGATACAACTATTTAAACATAGAGATACAAAAAGTAAATAATATAAATTTAGCATTAAATGACGAGATAGACAGCACTTATAGCTACATTGAGGACATTGAAACAAAAGAGGAAGCTATTAATGCCTTACTAGATTTTTTAGTCATAGCACGAACACAAGCAAATTTATTACATTTATCTGTGAGCAAGTTTGAAGATTATAATATGAACTTTGTACTAAATACAAATAAAAAACCAAATGAACATATTAACCCTTGTTCTGATGTTGCTTTTAAAAGAAGACAGATAGAGTTTAGATACTAATCTGTCTATAACCTCCTTAGTAACGACCCCAAAGCGGTGAAACTAAAATACAACGGGGTCAAGAATACGAACCTGAACCCAATTAAAAAAGCAAAGCAAACAACTTAGAAGCCCCTCACAAGGGCTACACAATCCAAAACCTCTCATAGATACAATTTACTTATCAAACAAACTTTATCAGCTTTATAGTGCAGTCATGAGGTGTACAGAGGGCAAAAGGTACTGTAAGACAATATTAAAACACATAGGGGTCGGAGTTTGTTCAAAATATCTCAATCACACAAGTTTTTTTATCATTTTCCTTTTCGTATATGTATATACATTGTAGATACATTATTTGAAACAGTTTTTTCTTTAGTTGATTATGCGAAATTTATAGCCTAGAATAGATATTTTAAAAGCTATGATATACTTGTTCAAACAAAACAAGAATGAAAGTGAAGTGACTTTTATTTTTAGGGGTACATTTAGGGGTACATTTTTAATAAAATATCTATATTGCCCTATAATAGGCTCACTTATGTTCTGCACGTCTCCACCATCCAAAATTCCATAACTTATAGTATAATTAGAAAAAATATTGAAAAGAAGAATTATGCGTAATAAACTCCATATTGTATCTTTAGGATGCACCAAAAATCTTGTAGACACTGAAGTGATGATGGGTAGGCTTCAAGAGTATGAACTTACCGACTCAAATGAAGAAGCCGATGTAATCATTGTCAATACCTGTGGTTTTATTGATGCTGCGAAGGAAGAGTCTATCAACACCATTCTCTCTTTGCATGAACAGAGAAAAGAGGATTCACTTTTAGTGATGGCGGGATGCTTGAGTGAACGCTATAAAGAAGAACTCATCGAACAGGTTCCAGAAGTCGACATTTTTACAGGAGTTGGTGATTATGATAAGATTGATGAGTTACTTGAGAGTAAAGAAAACCGTTTTACAGAAAAAGTCTTTCTCATAGATGGAGCAGAACGTGTCGTTACAGGCTCTGCATATCATGCCTATGTAAAACTCTCAGAAGGGTGTAATCAACAGTGTAGTTTTTGTGCTATTCCTTCTTTTAAAGGAAAGCTTAACTCTCGAAATCTTGACTCCATTGCACGCGAAGTTAAATGTCTAGTTGACAAAGGTTATTATGATTTTTCTTTTGTGTCACAAGACTCTAGTTCGTATTTACGAGACCAAAATGTCAAAGATGGACTCTCTTTACTCATCCAAAGAATTGAACTCATCGAAGGGGTTCAATCGGCACGTATTTTATATCTTTACCCTTCTACAACAACTATGTCACTTTTAAAAAACATTGCAAAAAGTAAAATCTTTCATAACTACTTCGATATGCCTATTCAGCACATCAATGATGATATGTTACGTTTAATGAAACGCGGATTTGGAAAAGAAAAAACACTTGAACTCTTAAACTATATGCGTTCACTTCCAAACTCATTTGTAAGAACAAGCTTTATTGTGGGGCATCCCAATGAAACGCAAACAATGTTTGATGAAATGTGTGAATTTGCCGCAACTTTTGGATTTGATAGAGTGAATGTTTTTTCTTATAGCGATGAAGAGACTACTTCTGCTTACGATATGAGTGAAAAGATTTCAGATGAAGTCAAAGCCCAAAGAGCGCAAATCCTCGGGGATATTGTAAGTAAAGCAACTCTAACATCTTTAGAAAAAAATGTTGGACAAGAAGTTGATATAGTTATAGATAAAGAGAGTGATGAGCATGAGTACCTTTTAAGTGCGCGTAAACTTCTCTGGGCGCCTGAAATTGATGGTGAAATTTATGTCAATGACAGAACAAAAGATGAAGATTTAGCATTTAAAAAGGTCTATAAAGCAACTATCACAGGTCTTGTTGGTAACATTTTAACTGCTACTGTGGACAATGCTTAAAGAGTCTGCACTTATACAACTCAAAGAGGGGAAAAACCTTCTTGCATTCTCAGCAGGAGGAGACTCTACTGCCCTCCTCTTTTTGCTTTTAAAAGAGCATATTGCTTTTGATATTGCGATTGTAGATTATGAATTACGTGAGCAAAGTAAAGCTGAAATAGCGTATGCACACGAGTTAGCTCAGAAATATAAATTTCATTGCTACACTCATACTTCACCCAAAATAACAACAAACTTTGAAGCTAAAGCAAGAGCAATTCGCTATGAGTTTTTTCAAAAAATCATCCAAAAACACAACTATACCAATCTTATTACAGCCCATCATTTAGGAGATAGATTTGAGTGGATGTTGATGCAATTTTGTAAAGGTGCTGGATGTGCTGAACTTTCAGGAATGCGTTCTATAGAACAGAAAGACAACTACAGCCTTTTACGACCACTTTTACATTTGGACAAGTCATCACTTTTAGCATTTTTACACAAAGAAAATATACACTATTTTGAAGATGAAAGTAATCAAGATACAAAATACAAACGCAATGAATTTCGTCTTAATCATGCACAACCACTCTTAGAAAAATATCGTAAAGGCATTCAAAAAAGTTTTGAATATCTTGATACCGATGTAAAAGAGATTATTCATGATGTGACATTACACACCTATGATGACTTCACTTATTTTCATAGTTCAGGGAAAAAACGTAGTGATATTTTCCATATAGATAAAGTACTCAAACGCAGAGGCTATCTTCTTTCTAGCAAGGAAAAGGAGTCTCTCAAATCACAAGAAGAACTCATCATTGCACGAAAGATTTTACTTGTACAACAGCATCAATTTGTTTTTATACTTCCCTTCATCCAAAACCAAACTATGCCAAAGGCATTTAAAGAAGAGATGCGACTCTTTAAAATAGCTCCAAAAATGCGAGGCTATCTTTTTAAAAATCTTGAGATAAAAGAGCATGTCATTTCTCTTTTGTAGTATTTTGATCAGCACAATACACTTTCATTGTAAAAGATGATTTTATGAGTTCACCATCGCGTTTAAATGCGATAGGGAAATTTACTCCTATAATCCAATCTGCTTTATTTAAAGCTTCTATAAAATCATAAAAACTTTTTGGCGAACTCATTTGAGAAGTTGTATTGACTTCATAACTCAAAAATTCATCATTTTTTACAGGAGTTGCCAGTTTTGAAAGTTGCAATGATGAGAAATATTTTTTATACTGTTTTTCAAATCGTTCTTGATTAAATACTTTATCAAAAGCAATAATAATATTACGATTTTTCTTTTGTAAATCTTGTAACTCTGTTGTTGTTTCATTATGAAAATCTTGATATCTTCGCAGTTCTTTTTCTGCTTTTTTGACTGTGATACGTTCTTTCCTATACTCTTTTCCCTTTGGAATTAAAACAGTAAAAGAAAATACTAGCACAAAGATAAAAAGAAGAAGTGAGAGTATTATCAAATAGAGTGTAGGACGAGGAATATTAATTTTCATGGTTTCCCTCATCTATATAGTTTGTAGAAACAAAGTACATCCAGCCATTTCCAGCAGGATAAAAACTACTATATGTTTCATGGAAGATAGAACGCAGTGGTGCTTGTAACATAAAGTTATACACATCTTTGTTGGGAGTAATCCCTTTTAATATAAGAGATTTTTTCCCAAGCATTGCCGTTGACAATGTAATGCGAGGAGGTACCAAATCGAACAAATTTGTAATAGAATCTTTTAAAACTGTATTTTCTGTTTGGATACTCTGTGCTAAAGCTCTCTCTTTTTCTATATAGACTATTTGTTCTTTCATTTTTGCTAAAGAAGTATGGAGTTGTGTATCTCTTTTTTCAATACTCTTTAAACTCTTTTCAAAACTATAATCTTTAAAAAGTAAAAAAGCATATGTCATAAAAAGCATTAAAAATGAAATAGAAAAAAATGTACTTAATAATTTCACTTCAAGAGTAAAAACACTTTTAGGACGTGGTTTTATATAGCTATATTTCATGAAACTACCTCTTCTACACAAAGGGAGGAAAGTTCTTGTGCTATATCAATACTGCGCACATAAACATTCAAAAACATCTCCTCTTCAAAATATTGCTTTAATAAACTCGAAGTACCTACACCATCAGCGATATAAATAGTTTCTAAAAATTTACTATCATATTTTTCATCATGATAGTAACGATTAATGGACTCTTGTATCAAAGTAAACCTTTGGTAATCTTCTGTTGAAACCGAATCCTTTGTTTCGTGTGTTATGGCTGCTACTTCTTCATCCAACTCTTCTTCTGCATCTTCATTGTGAGAAAAATCATCTATATCATCTAAACTATCCAAATCAGCGATATCACCAAAATCGTCTAAAGAATCGAGTTCATCAATAGCACTAATATCATCTAAGTCAATACCTTCGTCTATCTCTTCAATGATATCTAATTCTTCTTCATCTTCTAACAATGTTTCATCTAAAGCTTCATCTGGCTCATACACTTCTATGTTTATAGACTCCGCATAGAGGAGTATTGCATTTTCAAATACACTCAAGGTTATTAAGTCTTCTTGTATAAGAATATATCCTGCAAAAAAATCTGCAATTTTATCTTTAAAAAAATGTACCAAGAGTGAAAATGGAGAAAAAATAAAATCTAAACCTATCTTTTCGTAATTTTTCTCTATCTCATATAAATCACTCTTTGAAGTGTAGTATGCCCATTGCTTATTGTAGCATTTATACTCACTCTCACTCATATCCTGATAACGTGCCATCTCATTTTTCACGCAAGTTGGAATCGCACCTTGCAATGTAGAGTTGTCAAGATATGCGATATAAAAAAATGGTGTTTCTTTTGTAAAATTATGAATATAATCTAGAAGTTTTTCATTGAGACCAAAAACATCAAACTGCTCTTCATAACTATCTTGTAGCTTCTCTTTTTTATATGTTTGCACATATACTGTAGTACCATTTCTGTCTATAACAATATTGATAAAAGCTTTACTATACAAAGATTCTAAGAACTTCACTATGATTCCAATCCGCATAAAGGGTGTGCTTTGTTATAATTCTTTTGTTTCAAAGCAGTTCCTAATTTAGTATAAATTTGTGTTGTAGCCATTGAAGCATGTCCCAAGAGTTCACTCACATCGGCAATAGGCGCACCGCCATTGAGAAGTGCAGTTGCATAAGAATGGCGTAATTGATGGGGTGTCACTTTAATACCTACTCTTTTAAAGACTTTAGTAATGATGTATCTTAAACTATTTTCGCTTAATCTTTCGCCATTTTTTTCAAAAAGAAACTTTTTCATGCTAAATGTATCTAAATAATCGTCTATAATTTCCTTTGTTGTAGCAAGTATAGGAACATCTCTTTGCTTATCGCCCTTTCCAACAATTCTAACCCATTCATCTTTCATATCAGCTAATTGCAAATTGGCAAGTTCGGAGACACGAAGTCCTAAGGTATATAAAAGTATCACGATAAGTTTTTCTTGTAAGTCTGCATGTTCAAGTGCTTCTACTATGTAGCTATGTAAAATAGGCTTTGGTAATGTTTTTGCAGTCTTCACACTCTCATCAGATTTTAAAGAGGCTTTCATTTGATTGTCATTTAAAAAAAGCACAAAACTTCGTAAAGCACTTAACTTTTTACTGATTGTTTTCGCATTTAACGCAGCGATATGGAGACGATATGGCATTAAATCAAAAATAATCCTGCCCTCTTCCTCATATACCTCTATAAAACGCAATGCCTCTTCAATACTCTGAGCATAACTCATTATGGTAAGGTCAGAGTAGCCTTTTTGCTCTTCTAAAGATTCTAAAAAAAGAACTTTTTGCTTATCTATCAGCTTGTTCAAAAAGTTTCTCAAATTTTTCAAAATATTTTTGGGCATCACTCACGAGTTTTTTATCAGTGATAACACTTGGAGCAAGCTTGATGTAAGAATCTATCATAATCTTACACATCATCTTTATCTTTGCTCTTTGTGCATCTGTTACACTCCCCTTATCTGTCATAAGTGCTATCTCTTTGAGATACTTTTTTGCATCATCAAGGTAAGCAACATATTTTAAAGCCGTTTTTGATTGTGCCATAACAGTCGATGCCATACGGTTATAAACATCTCCACTAAAGGCCTCATTTGCCAAAGTATATGCTATTTTATAAGAACCTGTTTCATAGTAAAATTTTGCTTCTATCGACTTTTGATAGGATGGATTCACAAGAAAAAAGACAAACAAGATAAACAGTACAATGCCAGAAAACCCGAAAAGTCCAAGCTTATTTTTCATGTTTGAGTAAACCTTTTTGAATCAAATTACGTGCTGTTTCAAGGTCTAAGCCATTCACATCGATTTCAGCACTCGCATAATAATTAATTGTACCAAAAGGTTTTGGAATGACAAATTTATCCCATGAACCCAATTGCCATTTTTTTGTCGGTTTTATCTCAACAAGCACTATCTTCGCCTTTGCTTTTTGTGCCATCACGATAACTCCATCTGAAACTTCATGTCGAGGTCCCTTAGGTCCATCAGGAGTGATGCCTATATCATACCCATTTTTAAGTGATTTAATCGATTGGATTAAAACACGTGCTGCATTTCGTGTGGTAGAACCAGCTAATGTTCCTAAACCAAAATATCTAATTGTCCGTGAGATGAGTTCACCATCAAAATGGTTGGATATCAGTACTTTAGCATGGGGTGTTTTTCTATAATGGGTATACAAATATGGCAACATCAACAGCTCACCATGCCAACAAGCGAAGATGATTGGCTCTTGTGTGAGATTTTTTGGAGCATAGAAGTTTTTTTTATTAAGTGTATAGAGAATTCGTATAACTAAAGAGCCAATAAAAGGAAGTAAAATAAGTGCTAAATAACGAAGTGTTTTTTTACGCAACAATCTCCCCTGTCAAAATTGTTCTTCCAATCTCTGTGATTTTCACATCTTGAAATGTTCCTAAAAGTTCTTCAGAACCTTTTACTTTTATGACGATATTGTTATCACTCCGTCCTGACACAAAATTATTTTTAATTAAAGATTCAAAGTAAACACGGTATATTTTCCCAAGGCATTTTTTATGGATACTATCAATAATGTTGTTTTGTAATTCTTGCAAATAACTTAAACGCTCTGAACCCACTTCAGCATCTACTATATTTTGAAAATGCTCCGCCTCTGTTTCTGGTCGCGGTGAATACTTAAAAGAAAAAATTTGGTCAAATTGCACTTGTTTCACAACATCAATCGTCTCTTCAAAATCCACTTCGCTTTCCCCAGGAAATGCTACAATGATGTCAGTACTAATGCTTACCTCTGGACACTCTTGGCGTAATTTGGCAACACGATTTAAAAACCACTCTTTAGTATAGCCACGTTTCATATCTCGAAGTACTTTAGTACTACCACTTTGGAGTGGCATATGCATTGATTTACAAATCTTTGGATTATGTGCGAACTCTTCGATGAAGGCATCATCCATATGAAATGGATGTGGAGAGGTGAAACGAATACGTTCTAAGTCTTCTACTTCAGAGAGTCTTTGCAAAAGTTGTGTAAAACTTACTTTTTCCTGCTCTCCTGAGAAACGGCGACCATAATTGTTAACATTTTGACCTAAAAGAAAAATCTCTTTGACACCTTCACCCACTACTTTTTTTACTTCATTCACAATCAACTCAGCAGGAATAGAAATCTCTTCCCCGCGTGTTTTTGGAACGATACAAAAAGTACAAGCCTTATCACAACCTATCGAGATGTTTATGTAAGCCTTGTAAGGGGATGAGCGAAAATCTTTAAATGCAAACTCACTCTCATCATAATTTATATCTATCTCAACCGCTTTATCTTTATGTAAAACCTCACTAATTTTAGAAACATTTCTTGCCCCTAAAACAAAGTTTACATAAGGGGCTCGTTTGATGATTTCATCCCCAAGATGTGAAGCAGTACAGCCACATACCCCTATCTTCGCACCCTCTTTTTTTCTTTTGTTAAAACCACCCAACTCACTAAAAAGTTTATGGACTGGCTTTTCTCGTACGGAGCAAGTATTTATCAAAATAAGGTCTGCACTCTCTAAGTCTGTTGTTGTTTCATAGCCTTCTTTTTCATGCAGTTCGGCTATCATATGTTCAGAATCTCTCGAGTTCATAGCACAACCTAAGGTTTCAATAAATAACTTTTTACTCATCTTCTTCTCTTTAGCTCATAATGTGAACTTGGTACATGTAGTCATTATCTGACAAACCAAATTTCACTTCACTCATATAAAAACTTTTTCCTTTTGCTTCAAAGTGGTCTTGTAACTCCAATAAATCTTTATGAGAATTTTCTCTATCAAAATAAAAGATAATGCTATCATCTTTAGCAACACTTGCTTCTATCTTTTCTAAATCTACTTTTTTTGGTTTACTTGTCAGTTCTGTTCTTGCGAATTTTAAATCCATGCTTCATTCCTATTTAAATATAGTGCATTATAGTAAATTTCTACTAAAATTTTGGTTAAAGAGATTTTTATACATTTTAGAGTATAATTTTGTACTTCAGAAGAAATCCCCCAAATTATTATCATTGTTTGATTTCTTTACATTTAAAGGAAAATATTTATGGAAAAAATACTCGATATTGCCCAAGCTATTGCGGATGAAAAAGGTCTCAACCCTGAGAATGTTTTAACATCACTCAAGACTGCTTTTATTCAAACTGCCAAAAGAGTCATCAACAGAAATTTTGCATTTGTAGCAGAAATTGATGCAGATACAAAAAACCTAAACATTGTGCAGACTATCACAGTCGTTGCAGATGAAGATGAAAGACTTGCCGATGAAGAGCTTGCACCTGCATACATTCCTCTCACAGAAGCACGAGAGTATGATGACCAAGTGGAGCTAGGCGACCAACTCCAAATTGATCATAATTTAGAAGATTATGGCAGAACAGGGGCATCACAACTTCACCGCGAAATAGAGTACCATATACAAAGATTAGTAGAAGATGAACTTTTCAACAAGTACAAATCTAAAGTCGGCACTCTCGTAAGTGGTCGAGTTGTGCGTGTCGATGCACAAAATGCGACCTACATAGAAGTAGATGAAATCCGTGCTATTCTTCCTATGAAAAGTCGTATCAAGGGAGAGTTTTTTGATGTAGGCGATCACATCAAAGCAGTCGTACGTCGTGTAAATATGGACAAAGAAAACGGCATTCAGATAGAGCTATCTCGTACAAGTCCTAAGTTTTTAGAAGAACTTTTAGCACTTGAAGTTCCTGAGATTGCAGAGGGAACTGTTCTTGTTGAAAAAGCAGCCCGTATTCCGGGTGAGCGTGCAAAGATTGCTATCATGAGTACACACCCACAAGTTGATGCTGTAGGTGCGACCGTTGGAGTAAAAGGAGTCCGTATTAATGCAGTAAGTGAAGAACTCATTGGTGAAAACATTGACTGTATTGAGTATACAACCATCCCTGAACTCTTTGTCTCTCGAACGATGAGTCCTGCTATTATCTCTCATGTAGAGATTGTACAAAATGAAGAGGGTGAAAATGAAAAAGCGATTATCACACTTCCAGCAGACCAAAAAAGTAAAGCGATAGGAAAAAGTGGGATTAACATCCGTTTGGCTTCTATGCTTACAGGAATGCAGATAGAGTTAGTCGAGAGCGATAGTGTAACCAATGAAAATGGCGAGATAGAAGAAGCTAAAGAGAGTGTAGATGCACTCGAGGCACTCTTTAACTAACTTCTCTTCATGTACGGATTTAATCTCAAAAGGATTAAATCTGCCAAAATATTTCCTGCTAGAGTCAAAAAAGCTGTTATCATCAAAATCCCCATAATCACAGGATAATCACGACTCAAAGCGGACATAAAAAAAAGCTGTCCCATGCCCTCTATACCAAAAATAGACTCCAAGATAACACTCCCACCGATAAGCCCTGGAAGAGAGAGTCCAAGGAGAGTAATGATAGGGGGTAATAGATTTGGCAAAATATAGAGTCTTAGGAGTTGTTGTTTTGTAAGACCACGAGAGCGTGCAAAATAGTAATAATCACTCTTGAGAATCTCTAAAGTCAAAGAGCGTACATAGATAATCATACTCCCAATACCTGTAAATATCATCACAACTATCGGCAGTGTTAAGTGCCATAACATATCTACGATGTTTGCAAAACCTGTTTTAGCTTCTATGGAGTGTAGCCCTGCTATGGGAAACCAATGTAATTTAAGTGCAAAAAAGAGGATAAAAAGGAGTGCAAGATAAAAAGATGGCAAAGAAAAAGAGAGTAAAGAGATTTGACGGATGATATAATCTTGTTTTTTTTCATAATGAAGTGCCGATACAATCCCTAAGTATAAAGCAATAGCAAATACAAAAAAAAGTGCCGTAAAATTCATACTCAATGTAACGGGAAGTCTTTTCAAGATGTCACTACTCACATCAGCCCCACTCACAAAAGAGATACCAAAGTTAAGGCTCATGATATTGACAACCCAGTCCAAATACTGTTGCAAGAGTGATTTATCGAGTCCATAAATAGCTTTGAGCTGAGAGAGAGCTTCTTTGGTCATGTTAGGATTTAGTTCCCCTGCTCCAAAAAAGCTATTTGGTGCAGCATGGATAGCTAGAAATGAGACTACCGAGATGATGAAAAGCATAAAGAGTATGTAAAAGAGTTTTTTGACCATAGACAACCCAAGAAAATTTATACTAAAGAAAGTATATAATCTTTCCCTAAGACAGTAATAATAGTAGCTACGATGAGCCATTGTAATCTATCAAATTTTGAGTCTATTTTTTCTATTTTTTTCTCTATCTGATCAAATCGTTTATCTACTTGCTCAAATCGTTTGTCTATTTGTTCAAACTGTTTATCTACTTGCTCAAATCGTTTATCTACCTGCTCAAATCGTTTATTTACTTGTCCTGAGAGTTCCGATATGTCAATTTTTACATCTTCTCTTGTTGCACTATGTTGTGTTACATTGAGAAGATGTAGCATTAAATCTTTTTGTGTAAATTCATTTGAATTGAGTTTTGAAAAATCTTGCATAAATATCTCCTTTTGTGACTAATGCATACTAGCTAGCTAAGTATGTATTATATTTTTTCTAGATTTCAGCATTTATACTGACATAAATTATAGTTTCTTCCAAAAAATCAAGTCAAATTGTTGTGAGTTTATGAAAACCGTAGTAAAATGTTATGCCAATAGCTACCAATAATATGCTTAATGCTATGGTACTCATTATAAATCCTTTATTTTTTTTGTATTTTTAATGATAGATTTTATAATCTGCATAAATGTAATCAACAATATAGCATCTAAGACTAAACCTATCCAAAAATAAATACCAATTTTTCCTACTTCTTCGCTATTAATAAGTGCACCTGTTATAATTACAATCACACCAACAACAATACTCATACCAATTCATAAAGTATTTAAAATCTCTTTTATCTCATCTATTTTTGCCATAGAGTATTATAGCATAAGTTAAAAAGAAAAATTTAAGTGCTTTGAGGATTTGTTTGGGTAGTATTTATTTTATCAGTGCTGTCTAATTTCCATTTAAAAAAAACGAGAAAACTCTTTATATTTTTTCTATATTTCCAGCATTTATGCCAACATATACTATAGTTCCGATAAAAAATGCTATGGTTGCTAATACTAAAATTTCCATTATAATCCCCTCAATGCTCTTATTTTATTTTTTATATTTTTATCAATAAATAAAATTGTAATAGTAAGTACAATTATCGCTATAACATCTGCAATTATTTTTATATTTGAAGAAACTGCATAATTATTTATCAACCAGCTTATGAGACCTATAGTTGTGATAACTATAATACCAAGCCATACTTTCAAATAATTCAGTTCTTCTTTTATCTCATCTATTTTTGCCATGAGTTATTATACCATAAGTTTAAAAGAAAAGATTTTAGTAATTTTAAGAAGTGTTTTGAGAGTTTGTTTGGAGTGAAGCTATCTCCCAAAAGGGAGATAAGTTTTAAGCGAGTTTGGCTTTAGACTAGAAGTTTAAAGTTAAGTATGCTTGAACAGTACTAAATGCACTACCTTTTTCAGTAGCAGTTTTTTGATTTTGATCATCAATTTTTGAATATACATAAGCAAGTGTTGCATCTAATGGTCCAACAGTTTTACCAATAGTAGCCGTAAATTCTTTCATATCATTACCTGCAACAGTACCACCATTTTTACCCGCATTAGCATAAGTATAGTAAGCACCTAAGTCAAGACCAGCAGCTTTACCCTCAGCAGAAATGTGAAGTGTATCAGTATCAGCACCTGTTACATAACCATAGTTCCACCATGCTTCAGTATAAAGTTTAGAATCAGCACCTCTCATTACACCATTCTTATCAGCTAAAGTTGCAAGGTTAAATCCAGCAGGAAGACCAGCTATTTTTTCTTTACCAGTTGAAGAGTATGCTACTTTAAGTGTTGCAACATCTTTCATTTCGTAACCTAACATTGCTGCGAATACATCGTTGTTAATTGAACTTACACCAGCACCTTTAAGGTCTGTTTTAATGTAAGAGTATTGAGCACCAGCTAAAATACCTTCAATAGAACCATCAGCTTCTAACCAATATGCATCAACATGAGACATTTTCACACCAGCAAAAGCAGCATTACCTAACAATGTCTGAACATTCACATCAGTTTGTGCACCATAGTACCAACCTTGAAGTGTTACTGGTTTGATTGAATTATTAACAATACCTACAGCATATGCACCATTATAGAAAGATTTGAAAGAGCTTTCTTGATTAGCAGCTGTAGCACCACTATCAAGACCACCACCAAGAGCCGCAGCACTATTATGTTGTCCAACATAAGCACCAACTAAAGTAGTATCTGGTAAATCTTGGTTGATTACAACAGCAGCTTCAAAAGTGTTTTCTACTAATGACCAAGTTTCTGTGTGAACTAATGGAGTATCAAGAGGCATACGACCGATTTTAACAGTTGTTTTCCCTAATGTTGTAGCCAACCATGCTTCATTTACAACATAAGTATCTACTGTACCACCTGTCCAAGTTGAAGAAACCATATTATTATACAGACCAAGAGTAGTAATAGCAGTAGCTTTTACACCAGCAGAAATATTTTTTGTTAAATCAGCAGTAAGGTTTAAACTTACAGCAGCTTCACCAGCAGCATTACCTTTTCCGAAAAGATTATTACTAGCAGATTTTGTTCCTGCAGTATCAAGTACATAATTATTATCTGATGTAGTATAATAAAGTTTAGCATCACCACTAACCTTAACATTCTCGATAGCAAACGCACTTGAACCAACTAGTAGCGCAGCCACTAAACTCATTTTTGTAAATTTCATATATTCTCCTTGTTATGTTACAAATTTCAATGAACATTATAGCATATATTACTCTTATAGTTATCTTAAATGTTACCAAACATTAACAATTCATTAGTTATAATCATTCTATGAAACATATAATTATAAAAACAACACTCACAATCCTTAGTAGTTCACTCATAATAGGATGTTCATCTACGAATTCAGTTGCACCCTCTCAAAACAGTGCATTAAATAGTATCAGTAAATCTAATGCACAGAAACCAAAAGATGGCTTTATGCAAAAATCTATGGACAACTGGTTTACAAACGACTGGACACCTACTATATCTAAAGATAAAGATATACAAAAGAAGTATATGAGAAAAGACGGGAGTACGAAAGTCGTCTATAAAGATGGAAGAGAAGAAGTCCACTATGTAGAAAAGGACGATAAACCTTTCACCCTTCAAGAGTATGTGGACAAAGCATCCGCTTACAGAAAAGCCCATCCAAATGACTATGAGCATTCTAATGTGAAGCAGTTGGAGAGTATGCCTATCATAGGGAAGTAAAAACAAGGTATAATAATTTATGGAAAAATAGAAAGATTAGAAAAAAAATTAGATTTCTTAAAAGAGAAGTACAGAGGGTATTTCTTGGTTTTATTAGGATTAGTAATTGCAGCTGCATCTATCTATATTGTATGGAAAAATATTCTTTCCACTCCAATACATAAAACATAGACTTTAGCATTAAGAATTTTTTGCAGTAAAATTGATTATATCTTTGCTAAACTATGCTATAATTTTGCCATCAAAGCTTGGCGGCTTTGTGTGTGTAAGTTTTCGTGCATGACACTTACAACAATCAAGCTCTATCACTCTTTATTGAGTGCTAGGGCTTTTTTTTTGGTTTAATGGTTGGGTTATGGGGTTAGATTATTTGTAGGTTTAATCATGCACGATTTTTTCAATTTACACACCGTAGGCTATCTGTTAATAGCAACTATTTATATAGTTTTTGCATTGAAACAGTAAGCAACACCTAAGGGACTAGCCACCCCTTAGGCTTCTCTTTCGTTATCAATTTTTCAAAATCTCACAAAAATCATCCACTTTTAAAGCAGCACTTCCTACTAAAACACCATCTACATTTTGAAGGTCTAAGACCTCTTTTGCATTTGCTACTTTGACACTGCCACCATACAGAAGAGGAGCCGATGATTTTGCTTTTAAATCTGTATGTATTGCTTCAATGTCTTCAAGTGTAGGTGTGAGTCCCGTACCTATTGCCCATACGGGTTCATAGGCTATAATGAGATTTTCATAGGCTGTATCTATCCCCTCATACTGGGCAGAGATATACGCCATCATTTCTTCTTTTCCCGCTTCACGTTTTTCAAGTGGTTCACCGACACAGTAGACGATAGTAAATCCCAATTCTTTATAAAAGTTAAACTTCTCTACTAGAGTTGCTTGTGTTTCTTTTAAAATATGGCGTCTTTCACTATGCCCTATCAGTATAGTTTTGATGCTAAACTCTGCTAAATGTTCTAAGCCTATTTCACCTGTAAATGCACCGTTTTTTGTAGCATAGGCATTTTGAGTCCCTACTTTTACTTTTCCCTCATGTGCAAGTAAGCTCGACATCGCAGGAAAAACAAGGACTTCATTTTGTGTTTGTGAAGTTTGTACACACTTTTCTAAATTATCTATATACTCTTTTGTATCAACTCTTGTGAGATTTGTTTTTAGATTTGCTGCTATTATCATGTTTAATTCTTATGTATAGGGTGATTGTTTATTTCATAGGATATATATCCAAATGTCACAACTAATGCTAAAGTAGAAACTATTACTGTCCATTCCATCCCTATAACTCCTCCAATTCATCTATCATTTGAAATGCTTTTTTATTAATCTTTATCAATAAAAAAGACAAAACTAATATCAAAAATACTGCGGCATACACAATGCTAGCCTCACTGCTATTATAATGTGTAGCCGTCCAACCTAGTAAAGAGACTAAAGTGGCTGCAAAAACAGCAAAAACTACCTTATACCAACCTATCTGCTCTTTTATCTTTTCGCTTTTACTCATTATATCATATTTTTACTCGGAGTGGTGCAACTCCTGGAAGTTCTTTACCCTCAAGAAGTTCCAGTGAAGCACCCCCTCCTGTGGAGATAAAGCTCATCTCTTCATTCACTCCAACTCTTTGTACCAAGTCAGCAGTATCTCCTCCTCCAACAACTGTCGTTGCATAAGAGTCTGCTACAAAATGGGCTATTTTAGAAGAACCACGTGCAAATTTCTCCATCTCATAGACACCCATTGGTCCATTCCAAAGCACAGTTTGGACATCATTGAGTCCTTCACGGTAGAGTCGCACAGTTGCTGGACCGATGTCTAAACCCATCCAGTCATCTGGTATCTCTTGTGCTGTTACGATTTTACTCACTGCATCTTCTGCAAACTTTTCTGCAGCAATAACATCTACAGGTAAGTAAAACTTCACACCGAGGCGTTTGGCTTCATCCATCACATGTTGTGCTTCATCCATAAGGTCATCTTCGACTAAAGAAGCTCCTATGTTGTAACCCATCTGCTTTAAAAAAGTAAATGCCATACCTCCACCAATGAAGATTTTATCGACCTTTGGTAGAAGATTTGTGAGGGCTTCAAGCTTACCTGAGACCTTACTTCCTCCAACGATAGCAGCAAAAGGACGCACGGGATTATTGACAAGTTTACCAAAAAAGTTTATCTCTTTTTCAAGTAAAAAACCGGCAGCTTTATGCTCTGTATCGAAAAACTTTGTAATCCCTTCTACAGAAGCATGCGCACGATGGCTTACTCCAAAGGCATCATTGATGTAAAAATCTGCCATTGACGCTAGCGTCTTTGAAAGTGTTGCATCATTTTTAGTCTCCCCTACTTCAAAACGCAGGTTTTCTAAAAGAAGTACTTCATGACGAGGGAGTTCTTTTGCTTTTTTCAAGGCATCTTCACCCACAACATCACTTGCTATTTCAACATGGCGTTTTAAGAGCTGTTGTAAACGCAGTGCGATAGGTTTTAAAGAGTATTCTTCTACTACTTCACCTTTAGGACGACCAAAGTGTGAAGCTAAAATCACAGCACAATCTTTATCTAAACAGTAGTTTATACTTGCAACTGCAGAGCGGATACGTCTATCATCTGTAATATTTCCAAAATCATCCATCGGGACATTAAAGTCACAGCGTATAAATACTTTTTTTTTCTCTAAATCTAAATCTTTTATGCTTAATAATTTCATCTTTTTTCCTATTTTTTATTTACTGATGTGTATTGCCATATCTAAAAGTCTGTTGGAATAACCCCATTCATTGTCATACCAAGCACGAATACCTAACATATCTTCACCCATGACCTGAATCAAATCTTCTGCCACAATAGCACTAAAAGAGGAACCGACAAAATCTTGTGAGACTCTTTTATCTTTATCTATCAGTAAAAGCCCTGCATATTCACTGTTTGCTTTTTCATTGAAAAGTGCAATGACCTCATCTTGCGTTGTTTTTTTAGAAAGATGCAGGGTTAAATCGACCATAGAAACATCAGGTGTTGGTACTCGAATGCTTGTGCCATCGAGTTTGCCTTTAAGTTGTGGTAAGACTCGACTCAAAGCTTTTGCCGCCCCTGTAGTAGTTGGAATCATATTGATAGCAGCAGCTCGTGAGCGGCGGATGTCACGGTTGTGTTTGACATCTAAAAGGTTCTGGTCATTTGTGTAAGAGTGAATCGTTGTCATCAAACCTTTTTCTATCCCATATGCCGCATCTAAAATATTCGCTATTGGTGCTAAACAGTTTGTCGTACAAGAGGCATTGGAGATAATTGCTTCACCATTATACTTTTCATGATTTACCCCCATAACAAATGTCGGAGTAACTTTATCTTCAGTAGGTGCAGAGAGAATTACCTTTTTGACACCCTTTTCTATATGTGTTTTGACAAGCTCATGTGTAAGAAAAAGTCCACTACACTCTAAAACAAGTTCCGCACTAGAAGCAGCAAAATCAAGATTTTTGGGGTCGCTTTCTTGAGAGATAGTAATTCCCTCAAAATCAGCATCAAAAGAGCCATGCACCGAATCATACTTTAACAAATGCAACATCATCGCTTCATCTGCCATATCGTTAATCGCTACGACTTCAATATCATCACGAGTAGAAGCTATACGCATAACCGCACGCCCAATTCTCCCAAATCCATTAATTGCAATCTTTAAAGCCATTTGGCACCACCTCATTTTTTGTACGTAATTTTAGCAAAAATTAGTTATAATCTGCTGAATGAAAACTGTAGCACTTTTTGGTGGTTCTTTTGACCCACCACATCTTGGACATATCGCAATCGTTGAGGCTTTAGAAAAATTAGACTTTTTAGATAAAATCATCATAGTTCCAGCCTTTTTAAATCCCTTTAAAACAGAAACTTTTGCCACTCCACAACAGAGGTATAGTTGGTTAAAATCTCTTTTTGAAGAAAGAGATAAAGTGATTGTTGATGATTATGAACTCCAACAAAAAAGAAAAGTGGCTTCGATAGAGACAGTAGAATATCTCTTAGAAAAGTTTGAAAAAGTATATCTAGTCATTGGTGCAGACAACTTAGCAAGTCTTCACAAATGGGAACGGTTTGAAGTGTTAGACTCTCTTGTAACTTTTATAGTTGCTTCAAGAGATAAGATTAGCATTGCAGACAAATTTATGCGTTTAGATATAAATGAGAGTATCTCTTCTTCAGCATTAAGAAAAGAGATGAACAAAAACAAAATACCAAAAAAATGTGCAGAAAAAATAGCACAACATTACAAGGAAAACAATGCAAAATAGAATACAAGCTATCATAGAAACACTCGACAAACACAAGGCAGAGTCTATCGAATCTTTTGATTTAAGAGAAAAAGATTATTTCGTAGATTATGCTATCATTGCTTCATCTTTAGGACAAAAGCATACAACTGCACTCCTTGACCATATGAAAAAAGAACTCAAACCTGAAGAAACCTTTAACTATGTTGAAGAGAGTGGAGACTGGGTTGTTGTAGATTTAGGAGATGTTCTTGTACATATTATGACTCCAGAATATAGGGTGAAGTATGATATGGAAAGTTTTTTATCTGCTTTAGCAACAGGGAAAGAAGGAGAGAATTAAATTCTCCCTACTCCTCCAAATAATTTTCTAGTATAGACCTATATTTATAAATCGCTTCAACATAGTGTACCGGTTCACTCCCCCTTGCTTTACCATATTTCAAATCTTTATAATACTCTTTTTTTGATAGCAGGGGTAAAACTCTTTTGACATCGTCCCAAACATTGGGATTGTAGGACAACTCTTTAGCAAGTTTACGGGCATCATAGATATGCCCCATACCAACATTATATGCAGCTAAGGCAAAACGGAGTTTATCTTCATCTACTATCTCTTTTGGAACAGCCTGAATCAAATACTTGATATGTTTTGTCCCACCAAAAATACTTTCTCTCGCATTTAATCGGTTTTCTACCCCTAGCATTCGAGCTGTGCGATTTGTAAGCATCATCATCCCTCTCACTCCTGTAAAACTTGTGGCTAAAGGGTTCCAAAGGGATTCTTGATATGCCATACTCGCTAAAAGAGTCCATGGGAGATTATAGATTTCACCATATTTTTTAAAATAGTGTTCATAAAGGCATAAACGTGTTTTGATTCGCTTACAAAATATTTTACTGCGATGATTGTACGTAACATATCTTTTTTTGACACTTTGTTTATAAAATGCTGTACGTATTTTTTGAAACTCTTGCGTTTGACTATAAGAAGCGAACCATTCAAAAGTCTTTTCTTTTAACGAAGGTGCTTGATGTGCAAAAATCCAAGCCAACTCTTTTTTCTCACTTAAAGAAAATGCAAGTGTAGTGTTACGAAGGTGTCTATGATTTTTTGCATAGATATCAGAATTGACAATGGTACAATTTATTGTAGATTCATTAACAAGCGCAAGGAGCTTTTTTTCAGAAAATTTATCGGTATATTCTACATCTATATCGTAGCCATCATCTATAAAAGATTGCAATGTCTCTGCATGGATTGAATCTTCTCTTATCATAATATTTAGTCCACCAAGCATGCCAATATCTTTTGGAATCTTTTTTCCTCGAGGTATTTGTCTTGAACAAATCATCTGCTCTTGCACTTGAAAATAGGAAGGTCCAAAATCATACAACTTACTTCTTTCTTCAGTTTTTTCAATATTAGCTGCAATAATATCAATATTTGAATTGCGATACAAAGACAATGCTTCTTCTCGTGTTGGTACAAAAGTAATGTCTAAATCTACATCCAAATAATCAGCAAATTTTTTAATTAAAGTGTATTCCAATCCTTTTTTTCCATCAAGTAATACCACATGAAGTATTCGATTTTTTTGAATTTTTTCTAAAGATGTTAAATGATGGTGTTGTTTTGTTGTGGCGAAAATAGCAGAACTCAACCAAACCACTGCACTCAAAATACTCAGAGAAAAAAAAATGAGAAAATATCTTAAATATTTATTCATGCAAAAATAAAACGATTGATACCATCTTCATACTCATAAGCAAGTACCTGTTCATGCACTTTTAAGATAGAATCCACTAAGTACAGACCTAAACCAAAGCTATTTTTAGAGGGGTTATCTTTTGTAAATGGTTCTATATAGTAGTATAAGGGATGTGACAATCGTTCACCACGATTTTCAAAACAGAGTTCATTATGCATGATAAGAATTGTAATATGCTGATTTGGAGAGTACTTCATGGCATTATCTATCATATTTTTAATGGCTGTTGTGTAAAGCCTGTAGTTTAGTGTTACTTTCACATCGCCTTGTACTTTTACACTGACACACTCTCTCTCAACCATTGCCATATCGATAGCTCCATCAATGACATCCACAAGTCTATATTCACTAAATTCGCTTTTGTCCTCAACACTTGTTACCTCTTCAATAAGGGCAAACTCCGTTACTAAGGCTTCAAGACGTGAGAAAATCGAAGTAAAGCGTTTTTTTTGTTTTTCAGAGTCGAGCATCTGTGTTGCGATAGTCCCTTTTGCGATAGGAGTTTTCAATTCATGCATTAAGTTCCGAAGGAAGAGTGTTCTTGCTGTGAGTAAATTGTCTATCTTTTCCCGTGCCGCTTCGAGTTCATTAGATACAAGTCCAATCTCATCTATATTGTTTGTGCGAAAAGAGATTTTCATATCGCCATTACCAAAGAGTGCGATTTTTTTACGCAAGCGAATAAGTGGACGCAATTTTTGGAGTATTAAGATAAAAGAGAGGGTAATAATCGTAAAAATAGTCGAATAGGCATACATCAAATTTAAAGAGCTGTAGGGTTCTAATGCTTCATCTTTAATCAAAATAGAACCTACTGGTGTTTGAATCTTAAAATATATTGTACTTTCATCTTCAAGCATGAGTGCATTGAGTTTTCCTACAGTGTTTTTACGATAAAGCCCTTCAGGACCAAGCATTAACGTAGATTTGACACTTTTAATACCCTCTTCTTTTAAGATGGTAGCATCCTTTACAATCGAATTTTCCTCTTGTTTGTCTTTGACTAAAAAAAGTTTATAAACAGCTAAATTCGCTTCGAGCATAACATCAGAACTTTGTCGTTGTTGATTCTCCTTATAAATCTGAATAATCACAGCATATTTTGTGAAAATATGGTCAATATACTGCTGTTTATTGAGCTTATAAAACTCCCAAAAGATAGCACTCACACTGAGTAATGTTAAGACAAGTGCGAAAAGAACAGTAAGGAGTACTCCGTGGTGTCGTATCATTTGTAAAAGCTATTTTAAAAGTTTGTAGCCAACACCACGAACAGACTCTATGAGTGCTTTGTCGCCGAGCTTATTTCTGATGCGTCCGACCATAACATCTATACTTTTGTTCGAAGAGTCTTCATTGATTGCATTTACATTGTGAATTAAATCTTCACGAGAGACAACTAAGCCTTGTTTACTTATCATATATGCCAAAATTCCAAATTCTGCATTTGTTAAGTCAATATTACGCCCCTTATAGGTAATAATCATTGTCTCTTTATCGCATTTAAAATCACTTTTTGTTTCCGTTTTTGCCTCTGTCTTTGCTTCATATCGACGTAAAACTGAATTGATTCTTGCTTCAAGTTCTCGTGGGTCATACGGTTTTGGGAGGTAATCATCTGCTCCAAGTTCAAGTGCCTTTATCTTGTCCGTCACATCACTTCTTGCTGAAGAAATAATAATAGGAATATCTTGACGTTCACGAATAGCTTCACACACTTCTAAACCATCCATCCCAGGCAGTGTCAAATCTAAAATAACCAAATCAAAAGGCTCAAGTTTTAAGATACTCACTGCTTTAAAAGGATCATCTTCTGTAATAACGTTAAATTCAAACTGTTCTAAATACTCTGTTAAAATTTCGGCTAGTTCTAAATCATCTTCAATCATCAATATTTTTTGCATTTTTTCTCTCTTTATTAAATATTTTTATAAATTCGCACATAAAATTCATTACGTGAAAATTGTTTTACCAAATAATCATCGGCACCTGCATTTAAATACTTTGCAGTCTCATAAGAGTTTGCTTCATTCGCAAGTGTTAAAATTTTCATCTCTCCTGAAGTTTTGTATTTTCGGGAAACTTCTATAAGTCCAAGGGCATCTACATACGGCTCACTATTGTCTATAATCATCAACTCCACAGAAGGGTGCAATTCTAATTTCTCTAAGGCTTCTTCATTGCTACTAGCACTTATCACTTTAAAACGGTGAAGTTTGAGATTTTGTTTGAGATAGAGACTATAAATATGAGAATCATTCACTACAAGGACACTAATCTGCTTATTTGCCTGCAATCTTTGGAGTTTTTTCATAGCAACAAATGCATTATAATGATTTTGATGTAAGATATAGTCCACTATCTGCGCCCCTTCAAAAACTTCAAAAAAGTCTTCATCTAGGGATTTAATATAGACAAGTGGTGCAATATTATGCTTATTAAGCAGTGCAATTATCTCACCATTTGGGGCATCTTTTAAGCTTTTATCTACGACTGCAAATTCATAGCGCATTTTTAAAAGTTCTTGCTTAGCTTCTTTGTACGAACCAACAAGAGTGTATTCAAAGCTCCCATCTTTATCTAAAAGCTCTTTAAAAACTCCCCGATGTATATTGCTCGCTACAGCTACTAAAAGTTTTGGCATAGAAACACTCCATCAAACGAATATCTTTGTAACATTATAGGCAATAAAAGCTAAACTATAGGCAATAACAGAAGTAAATGCTAAAAGATAGAAGAAATAATGTATCCCTCCTGCTTCACGAGTAAAGACAACTGAAGCCGCTAAACATGGTAAATAAATCATAATAACCACGATAAAGGCAACTGCTGAGGGAAAAGAAATATTTTTACTAATCGCCCCCACTAAGCTATTGTCACCTTCTGTAACATCACTTCCTAGTGCATATAAAACCCCTAAGGTTGAAACGACAACTTCTTTGGCTGCGAGTCCTGCTTGTAAGGCGACACTCATTTTCCAATCAAACCCGAGTGGTGTAAAAAGAGGTTCAGAAAACTTTCCAATAGTTCCTAAATAACTCTGTTCTAACATATCACTTGCTAACTGATTTTTCAGTATCTGCTTTTCTTGTACACTACTTACAGCTGCGATTTTTTGTGCATACTCTGTTTCTAGGGTAAGATTGTGCGGGTAATTACTCAAAAACCAAATCAGCATAGAAGCCCCAGCAATGAAGGTTCCTGCCTTTTGAAGGTACATCATTGTTTTTGTAAGTACCGTATGCCAAATGAGTTTTAACGAAGGCAATCTATACTTTGGCATCTCCATAACAAAAGGCTCATCCACTCCTTTAAATGCAGTCATCTTTAAAACTTTTGCAGCAATAATCCCGAGCATTGCACCACTAATATAAATGACAAATAAGATATTTCCAGCCATTTCAGGAGAGAAAAAAGCCCCTGCAAAAAGGACATACACAGGAAGTCTTGCACCACAAGACATAAAACCTATGATGAAAAGAGTGAGCAGTCTATCTCGGTCATTTTTTAAAATTCTCGCTGACATATAAGCAGGAATGGAACATCCAAAACCAGTAACTAAAGGAATAAAGCTCTGTCCATGCAATCCAAATTTATGAAAAAATCCATCGAGTAAGAATGCGACCCGAGACATATAGCCTGTACTCTCCAAAAGGGCAATCCCTATAAAAAGTATAATAATATTCGGCACAAAAAGGACAACAGCCCCTACCCCTGAAATCACTCCATCGACAACAAGAGAACGAATATCATCATTACCTATAGTCGCACCGACCGTATTACCCAGCCAGCCAAAAAAAGCATCGATATACTCCATAGGAATCGCACCCACTTCAAAAGTAAGTTGAAAAAGACTCCACATAAAAAAAAGAAAAATAGGAATCCCAAAAATAGGGTGAATTAAGATACTATCTATTTTTTCAGTAACTGTTTTTTTTTCTTGTTTTGTTTTTTGTTTGAGTACCTCAGCGACAATTCCACGGTTAAATGAGGCATACTCTTCTGCAAAAGCCTCCTTGACATCATCACTATCATGATGGAGTTCAATATGCTTTGCCGCTTCAATTAAAATCGGTTGGAGTTCTATCCAAATGGGGTTATCATGGAGTTTTTCATAGGTTTTTTTGTTGTTTTTAAGAAGATTAATCGCTACATTTCTATAACTGTTTTCAGATTGAAAACGGTGCTTGTCAAGATACCAAATTATTTGTGCTATCTCCTCTTCGACAGGTTCACTAAAAACTAACTTTGGTTTTACTTTTTCCTCTTGATGTTTTTTTAGTACCCTATCTATAAGTGTCTCAATACCCTCTTTTGTGACAGCAGAAACTTTGACACAAGGGACACCGATAAGTTCAGACATATACTCTGCATTGATTTCTATGCCCTCTTTTTGCGCTTCATCACTCATGTTAAGAGCGATAATTACTTTTTTACTCATCGTTAAAAGTTCTGCTGTGAGTTGTAAGTTTTTTGTTAAGTTCGTAGAATCCACAACATTAATGATGACATCGTACTCTTCCGCACAGAGATAATCATGGGTCACTCGCTCTTCTATCGTATAATCTGTAAAAGCATAAGTTCCAGGTAAATCCACAACTGTAAAATTATAGCCCTTATAATCAAATAACACTTCTGTTTTATCTACTGTAACCCCTGAAAAGTTTCCTACATGAAGATGTGCATTTGATACAGAGTTAATAAGCATACTTTTACCGACATTAGGTTGCCCAACAAGTGCGACTTTGATATGATTTGAGATAGCAGGACAGCTTTTTTCTTCCATTATATTGCCTCAACTTCTATAAGTGCTGCTTCTTGCGCTCGCAGGGCTAAGCGCATCTTCCCTACTTTTACTTCTATCGTTTGTTTGGCTGGAGCCTGTTCTAAAACTTCTACAATAGCCTCTTTCATCAGTCCAAAAGAGATAAGTCTTTGTTTGAGTTCATCTTTAGCATAAAGTTTAAGTACTCTTACTTGTTCTCCACGGTCACACTCTATAAGTTTTTTCATGCAAATCTTCTTTTATTTTTTGTAATGATAATGAATATCATATTAATTTAAGATAAATATTTCTCTAAATGTGAATAATTAATGTATAATTATAGCACTAATTCAAAGAAGAGGTATTTATGGACTTTTTATATAAACCATCATCACACTTTAACCTAGCAAATCTGTTTACATTTGTAAACATTACAGCAGGGCTTCTCGCGACATATAACATCACACACAACAACTTTGTTTTTGCTATTATTTTAGCTTGGATTGGAGGGGCTTTTGATATTTTTGATGGAAAAATTGCAAGAAAATATAATCTTTCTAACGAATTTGGCATCCAGCTTGATAGCTTTGCCGACTTTTTAAGCTTTGTGCTTGTCCCAGTTTTTTTAATCTTTCAGGCTGTTTATGCCACACAACTGAGTGGATTTAGTCTGTTTATCGCGGGTGTTGTAAGTATCGCTTATGTGATTGCTGGACTACGTCGTTTGATTCACTTTAACATCAATGCAGATGCAGGTGAAGTCGATAAGTTTTTTACAGGAGTGCCGACACCACTTGGTGCCATTCTTTTATGGCTTGTTTATCTTAGCAATGCCTATACAATTCTTTCAGGTTTTACGGTTGTCGTTTTAATGGCAATCATTGCATGGAGTCTCAACTCTACACTCAAAGTACCACACCCCTAAACTCTTACTTGTTAAGAGTTTAGACTGTTACTTGCATTTCTAAATTTACAATCCCCAACCGTAATACTCTTTTTGGAGGCTATCACTTCCTTGATGTAAGCAAGTGTCCCTTCTGGGTCTGCATCTCCAACTTCTTCACCGATGATTTTTAGTAAATCCACTTCACTTGTGAGTGTCCAAACTTTTTCATAATGGTATTGTGTTTCTATTTTCATAAATAACTCCTAATGTAAAATCAAACTTGCACCTATAAAAAGATGCTCACTTGGTAAATCTTTAACATAAATATACTGCACTTGCTGACTTTTGTCATCTTTTACTATGATATAGCCCTCTTTTCGTCTTCGTACCTTTTGTATCTCTTCTAAAGGTATCGCTCGTAATCCATCTTTAAGGTAAGAGACATTCACATCTCCTACTGTATCACCACTATAATTTTTCACATAAACACCACTCTGATTTAAAGCTTCTAAGATTATCCATTTTTTATCTCTTTTATGTTTATACTTTTCTTTTAAGATTTGTACAAGAGTAGCAGCATTTTCCACTCTCTGTTTTAATGCAAAACGATGTTTGTTGCGTTGCTCTTTTTTTTCTTGTAAAGCCACTTCTTTTTGTATTTGCAGTGCTAATGCTTTAGCATCTGCAATACTTTTTTTATACTGAGTAAATTCCTTTTGTAAGGCTTCTTGCTTTGCATTTATATTTTTATTCTCTATAACGAGGTATAGAGTACTAGCAAGCAAAGCAATACTTAATACAATGAGTGATAATTCTCTTATTTTCATTCCCTTTCCTCTCTTTATCAAAAATTATTATACTCTTTCTTGGTTAATTTGTAGCACTATAAACTTAATTAATTACAAATATAGATAACTTTAATAAATAAAGAGCAAAATTTCGCTATAATTCCATTTATATTTCAAGGAGAAGGTATCCTAATAGACCTTTTTTGCAAGGCAAACTTGTATCATCTCCTTGTTTCAAAGGATTATGATGCAAGAAAATGCACAAACAGAAGAAAAAAAAGTAGAAGAACCAACAATAACATTTGATGATTTAGGTTTAAGAAAAGAGATACTCCAAAGTGTTAAATATGCAGGATTTAAAGTTCCTTCCCCTATTCAAGAAAAAGCAATTCCTGTTGTTTTAGAAGGTCGCGACATGGTCGGACAAGCACATACAGGAACAGGAAAAACAGCTGCATTTGCACTCCCTGCTCTTTCCAATATGAAAGTAGATGGCAGTGTTGAACTTTTAGTTATTACACCAACTCGTGAGCTTGCAACACAAGTAAGTGATGAGATTTTCAAATATGGTCGCAACTTAGGTGTAAAAACAGTTACTGTTTATGGTGGGAGTTCATACAAACGCCAACTTGACCTTATCAGCCGTGGGGCTTCTGTTGTTGTTGCAACACCAGGACGTTTACTCGACATCCTTAAACGCAATATGCTTGATAACTTTGCACCTGCAACCGTTGTACTTGATGAAGCAGATGAAATGCTTGATATGGGATTTTTAGATGATATTAATGAAATCTTCTCTTATCTTCCAACATCTCGTCAAACACTCCTTTTCTCAGCGACAATGCCAGCACCTATTAAAACGCTTGCGAGTCGTATTTTAGAAAAACCTGAATTTATTTCTATTACTAAGGGTGAAACAACAAATACTGACATTGAACAACTCTATTATGTCATTGATGAGCATGAAAGAGATGATGCAATTATCCGTTTGATGGATAGTGAAACAAGCAAAAAATCAGTTGTATTTTGTAGAACAAAATCAGAAGTTGATAGACTCTCTAATGTCCTCTCAAATGCAGGTTACCTTGCAAATGGTCTCCATGGAGATATGGAGCAACGCCAACGTGAAACAGTTATCAAAGGTTTTAAATCAAACTCTGTGAAAGTTCTTGTGGCGACAGATGTTGCTGCTCGTGGTATTCATATTGATAATATTTCTCATGTGTTCAACTATCATATCCCTTTTGACCCTGAGTCTTATGTTCACCGTATTGGACGAACTGGCCGTGCAGGAACAAAAGGGAAAGCAATCACATTACTTACTCCTTTAGAATTTAAAGAACTCCAACGTATTAAACAAAAAGTTGGAACTTCTATGGCACATGCATTTGTGCCTAGTAAAAATGATATGCGAGCGACAACCGTTGAAAATATCGTAAAATCTATAGAAGACCAAAAAATCTATGATGAAGCACATAAAGTTTTAGACAGACTCAAAGAAGATATAGATGAAGAGACAATTATGTTTAAACTCATCTCTATGATTTTAGACAAACAAGACATCAAAGGTCCAAATAATATCGGTATCACAGCGGATAAACTCGATGCTGTTTTAGCTCGTGCTGCACAACGTGGTGGTGGAAATCGTGGACGAGGACGTGGTAGAAGCGGTGGTGGTTACAGAGGTAACAACAGAAACAGTAGTGGCAACAGAAATAGTGGTGGTGGAAACCGTAACCGTTCAGGTGGCAGAAGTTCTGGTGGGTACAGAGGTAATCGCGACTAATAGAGAACTACAAAATGATTTATGAAGATAAAGAAATAAAAATCGAAATAGAGCCAAGTGAAATTCCTTGGCTTAAAATCTTTACAAAAGACCCTTACAAAGAGTTAGGTGATGTTCCAAAAGCATTGCGGTTACGACTTTGGGAAGTTTTTGACATCATTGAAGAAGAGATGAAAGCTTACTACAAACCTACAAAAATCAACATGGCTTCTTTTGCCAATATGCTCCCACGGGTTCACATTCATGTCATGGCAAGGTTTGAAGAAGATAGTTATTTTCCAAATCCAATGTGGGGTGAAAAATTACGAGATGCGAAGTTAAAGCTTCCTTGTGAAGAGGAGTTTTACAAAAGAGTTGTCAAGGCTTTAGAAAAAGCCTAAAACTCTCTTATTTTTTAAGTGGTGAAAAAGGAACGAGAGCTGAACCCCAAGTGAGGCCACCACCAAAAGCATCTAAAAGCATCATATCTCCTGCTTGCAAACGACCACTTTCATAAATATCATTAATAGCCATAGGAATAGAAGCACCTGAAGTATTTCCATATTTATGAACAGTGAGAACTACTTGTTCTTCTCTCATTTTCAAAGCATCGCCAACTGCTTTAATGATGCGATAATTTGCTTGATGTGGTACAAAGTGCTTAATAGAAGCACTCTCTATATTGTTGTCTGCAAGAATCTCTTTAACATCTTTTGTGAGTGTACGTACTGCCACTTTAAAAGTTTCATTACCTTTCATCTGCATAAAACAGCTTCCAGCTTCTTTATCTAAATCATCATGTGCTGAACCACTCCCACCATTTGGAGTCATGAGTAAGTCAGCATATTCACCATCAGCACCAGTATGAACATCGAGGATAGCTTCTTCTTTATTATCTGTTGCAGAGATAACAGCAGAACCTGCTCCATCCCCAAAAAGTATACAAGTCCCTCTGTCTGTCCAGTCTGTAATTGCTGAAAGTTTTTCACTTCCAATGATAAGAACATTTTTTTTCATTCCTGATTCTATAAAAGCTTTTGCAATAGAAAGAATATAAACAAAACCTGTACAAGCTGCACTAATATCAAATGAAGTCACATTTTTGAGTCCAATTTTGGAAGCAATAATTGTAGCATTTGAAGGCATATTGAAATAATCTGGTGAAATGGTTGCACAAATCACTAAATCTATATCTTCTTTTGCTATGCCACTTCGCTCTAATGCAAGCCCAGCAGCTGCAGCACCCATATCACTATTTCGCTCAGTATCTGCGGCAATATGACGCTCTTTAATACCTGTGCGTTTGTATATCCACTCATCAGATGTATCTACCATTGTTGCTAAATCATCATTTGTTAAAACTTTTTCGGGAATATAAGCCCCAATAGAACGTAGTGCTGCATAAGCCATTAAGAATCCTTTTGTTTTAGCTCTTCTAATCTTTCGATTATATGTACATTCACACCCGTATCAACATAATTTATTGCTTGATAAATTGCATTTTCTATTGCACGAGCATTACTTTTACCATGACTAACGATGGCACACCCTTTTATACCTATAAGTGGCGCACCCCCTACCTCTGCATAATCAATCTGTTTTTTCAGAAGTTTAAACACCTTTCTCATGAGAAGTGCGCCAGTAACAGCCACAGGTGATTTACGAATATACTCTTTAATAAGTCCAGAGATTGTTGAAGCAACCCCTTCACTTGCTTTGAGGACAAGATTTCCTACAAAACCATCACAAGTAATAACATCACAACTGCCATTAAAGATATCGCTTCCTTCCACATTACCTTTAAAACCTCGATATCCTTCGAGTATCTTAAAAGCTGCTTTTGTGACTTCGTTACCTTTTGATGCTTCTTCACCATTTGCTAAAAGACCTATACTTGGATTTTCAATCTTAAGTACATCTTCTGCATAACATCCACCCATCACAGCGAATTGCGCTAAGTGTTCCGGTTTTGAATCAACATTTGCACCCACATCTAAAACAATAGAATTTCTTCCTGTTTTGGTTGGCATAAGTGTTACAAGTGCTGGACGAGCGACACCTTTAAGACGACCAAGGCGCAAGGTTGCGAGTGTCATCGTCGCACCACTATGTCCTGCTGAAACAACACCATCTGCTTCACCATTACGGACTAATTCCATTGCTTTATAGATAGTACTCTCTTTACGTTTTACAGCATCTGTCGCATGATCACTCATAGCAATAACATCATCTGTATCTACGATAGAAATCTTAGCTCTATAACTTTTTGGTAACAAAGGTAAAATTTCTGATTTTTTCCCTATGAGTATAGGTATGAAGCGTTTTTTCTTGAGTGCAGTAACACAGCCTTTTACAATCGGCTCAGGACCAAAGTCCCCGCCCATTGCGTCAATAGCAATCTTGACCATTGACTATTTATACTCGCCAGTTGTAGGGTTGATATGGTGAGGTAATCTGTAAGTTCCATCTGAATCTTTTACAGGTTTAGCTAAAGTGATTTTGTAATGTGTTCTGCGTTTTGCTGAACGAGAGTGTGATACTCTTCTCTTAGGTACTGCCATAGTATTAAGTTCCTTTCTTTTTAAATTTTAGTTTTGACACGCTTTACAACGTGCATAGTCACTCTTGATAAGTTCAATTTCAGAAGCTAAAAGCTCTTCTATATCTACACTACCATCTAAGGATTCAACAACATCTAAGTCGATATTGTTTGAACCATCATAAATGCCATCAGAGAGAAAAAATTCAATCTCTTCATCCACTGACATTCTGAAATCTTCTGCACATATGTCACAAGATTTTTCAAGAAATCCACTAAGTTTTGCCTTGAGCAAAATTAATTTACCTGAATGATACTCTAAATAACCTTTAAAAATCATTTCCCCAGATTTTACTTCAAAATCTAAAGGTATTTTTGTTATTTTTCGTAAAGTTGTTTTCACAAATACTGCTTAAGAAAGTTCTCTTTGTGAAAAGAAAAATGCAATCTCATTTGCTGCATTTTCAACAGAATCACTTCCGTGAACTGCATTTGCATCAATATTTTCAGCGAAGTCTGCACGGATTGTACCAGCTTCTGCTTCTTTAGGGTTTGTAGCACCCATTAAATCACGGTTTTTTTGCATAGCATTTTCACCTTCTAAAACTGAAACTACTACTGGACCACTGATCATAAAATCAACTAAGTCATTAAAGAAAGGACGTTCTGCATGAATCGCATAAAATGCTTCAGCATCACCACGTGAAAGTTGTATTTTTCTTGTTGCAGCGATTTTTAAACCATTGCTCTCAAATCTATCTAAAATTTTGCCTATAACACCTTTTGCAACTGCATCTGGTTTGATTATTGATAGTGTTTGTTCCATCAAATCTCCTCTGAAAATATAAAATTAGAGTGGAATTATATCTAAATAAAGATTGTTTCTAGTTTAAAAAAAAGAGTTTTTTGATTTTGTACGATAAAAAAGAGAACTTTATAAGATTCGAAACACCCAAAGGCATTTCGAAAAGATGAAAAAGACTATTCTACAACAGGTTCTTTTGCTGAACGCTGATCTTCAGTAATGTCTTCTCTATGCTCAGGACTTTCACCGATAGCATCCCAAGTAATACATCCTTCAGTTGGACATGCAGTTGCACATGCTGGTTCGTCATGATGACCAACACACTCTACACATTTATCACCATATACATAGTAAATCTCTTCACCCGATGGATTATCATCCTCATCTACGATTGCTTCTACAGGACACTCATCAATACAAGCGCCACAATTAATACATGTATCATTAATTAAAACTGACATTATTTCTCCTCAAAATTTGATTAAATGTACTATACACTTTAGTTTTTTAAAATTAGCTAAAAATGTATAGTTGTTGTAACATTATCACAAAATGTTACACTTTTACAGACCCAAATACTCTTTTATTTCTTCTGCTCTATCTGTTCTTTCCCAATTAAAGCCATCTTCTTCACGACCAAAATGACCATAAGCAGCTGTTTTTCTATAAATTGGTTTGAGTAAATCAAGTGACTCTATAATTCCAGCAGGGCTTAAATCAAAAAGCTCTTTCACACATGCTTCTATTTTCTCTTCACCCACATTACCCGTTCCATGTGTGTCTACCATAATAGAAACAGGCTGGACAACACCAATAGCATAAGCTACTTGTATAGTCGCTTTGTCACATGCACCCGAAGCTACAAGATTTTTAGCGACATGACGTGCGGCATAAGCTGCACTTCTATCTACTTTTGTTGGGTCTTTTCCAGAAAATGCTCCCCCACCATGTGGGCATGAACCACCATATGTGTCTACAATGATTTTTCTTCCAGTGAGTCCAGCATCACCTTGTGGTCCACCAATAACAAATTTTCCTGTTGGATTGATGTGAAAAATAGTATTTTCATCCATCATATCAGCAGGAATGACTTGCTTGACAACTTCTTCTATCATATCTTTATGGATTTGCTCTTGTGAAATGCCTTCATGGTGCTGTGTTGAGATAACTACAGTCTCTACTGCTACTGGCTTATCATCTACATAACGGACACTAATCTGTGCTTTTCCATCAGGACGTAAGTAAGGAACGATTCCCTCTTTACGTACAAATGCTAGTCTTTGAGTTAAACGGTGTGCTAAGTGAATAGGTAAAGGCATCAGTACATCTGTCTCTCGACAAGCATACCCAAACATTAAACCTTGATCACCTGCACCAATAGCACCATCTTGCTGGTCAACTCCTTGGTTGATGTCAGGAGACTGTTCCCCTATTCCGTTTAATACCGCTGCTGCTCTATAGTCAAAACCATAGTTCGCATCAGTGTAACCTATCTCTTGAATAACTTTTCTAGCAATCTCTTGCATAGGGGCATACGCCGTAGTCTTCAATTCGCCTGCAATTACACAAAAACCATTTGATACCAAAGTTTCACACGCAACACGTGCCTTTGGATCATGTTCAATAATATAATCCAGAACTGCATCACTAATCTGATCTGCCATCTTATCAGGGTGCCCTTCTGTTACAGACTCTGAAGTAAATATATACTCTTTCGTCATCGATTTTTTCCTTATTGAGATATGAAGTCTTGCCTCATAAATCAATGAAAGTATAGCTAATTATTTATTTAATATGTCCGATATAACATTATGCTCTTAAAAAGGATATGTTATGAACACCTCATACAGCTTAGATGCTTACAAATCACATGACCTCAACATTGCCATAAAAACATCCAGTGGGGATGTTATAAAGATGGATTTTTCAAACAAACAAGCAGGCTCCTTTTCTCAAACAAAGAGTGCCAATGGCACCAGTACAAATGCAAGTTTCTCTTCTATACAATCCTTTCAATTTTCAATCGATAGCAATGGTATCTCAGAACAAGACCAAAAAGAGATAGATAATTTTATGAAAAAAGCACAACCTTTCATAGATGACTTTTTAAAAGAGTTTCAAAGCGATGCACCAAAATCTCCTGTAACAAAAATGGCAAAGCAAATAGCATCGTTATTTGAGCCCAATAAAGGAAGAGATGAAAATGGAAAAAATAGCATTAAAACAAATATAGTAAAAGCATTTGATAACTCTTTGAAAAATATTCAAACAAAAGATGAAACGAGTAACTCTTTAGATACAATTTTTAAAGATATGCAAAAACTTTTAGAAAAGACACTCAAAGAGTTTGACAATTTCAATAAAAACATTTATGCATAAAAATTATGTTAAAATACACTTATGAAAATAGTTATCCTAATATTCTTGTATCTAAATGCATTTGCTAGCACTAACTTCACGAAAAGTTATGAAAATCTTGAAACGGCTATAGACCAAATTTCTCAAAAGATTACATTGAAAGAAAAAATATCTTTATATTATCTCTCACTTGCAACACATGATGAAATCTATAGACTCCTTTACAAGCACGAAGATTCAAGTCCAAAGCTACAAATAACGAAGAAAAAGATGCTGCAAACTATCGCACATTTGCAAGAGAACAACAAAATCACACTCCAACAAGTCACACAGTTACGTAATCTTTATGCAAATATGAATCATGAAGCAAAAAAATTATTGCATACTACAACTGAGATAAAAACACCGCAAATTATTTCAAAAGATGTTGAGCAAACACCTTATATAAAGTATATTCTTATGGGATTCACACTCCTCTTTATGTTTATAAGTAGTGTGCTTACATATCTTTTATATAAGACAAGAACTAATGATGTCAAAAAGGATAATTTTCCTATGATTGATGCCATTGTAAAGCATTGAATAGACAATGATGAAGTAAGTTAAAGTCTAAAAACTTGACATTCTTTGCTTTGTTAGTGTAAAATTTCATTAACAAACAAGATATGCAAGGTATCTTTACATCTCTCCTCATGACAAAATCACATAATTAAGGCAGAAATTTATATGAGTGAAACGAATTCACAACAACCTCGTAACAACCAAAAACCTAAAGCAAACAATAACCGCAACAATAATTCAAAACGCACACACACACCCGTCAAAGGTTCAAGTGTAGAAGAACTACGTACTAAACCTATAGAAGAACTGATTAGTATTGCTGAAGCATTAAAAGTAGAACATCCTCAAGAGCTTAAACGCCAAGATGTTATCTTTGAAATTTTAAAAGCACAAACAGCTCAAGGTGGATTTATTCTCTTTAGTGGTATTCTAGAAGTGATGCAAGATGGCTATGGTTTTATCCGTTCTATTGACAAATCATTTAATGAGTCTATCAATGATGCCTATGTTTCAAACACACAAATCAAAAGATTTGCGCTGAGAAATGGAGATGTTGTTACAGGACAAGTACGTCCTCCAAAAGACCAAGAACGCTACTATGCACTCATAAAGATAGAAGCGGTTAATGGTCTGCCACCTGAAGAGAGTAAAAAACGCCCACTTTTTGAAAACCTTGTTCCACTTTATCCTGAAGAAAAAATCCAACTCGAATACAGAGAAAAAGGTTTAACAGGTCGTATGCTTGACCTCTTTTCACCTATTGGGAAAGGACAACGTGGTTTGATTGTTGCCCCTCCAAGAAGTGGTAAAACGGAACTCCTTAAAGAGATTGCTCATGGAATCACAGCCAACCATGCCGAGATAGATTTACTTGTATTACTCGTAGATGAAAGACCTGAAGAGGTAACAGATATGGAACGCAGTGTCAAAGGTGAAGTCTACTCTTCTACTTTTGACATGCCTGCAAAAAACCATGTTAAAGTAGCAGAAATGGTTATAGAAAAAGCAAAGCGTCGTGTTGAGATGGGTCGTGATGTTGTGATACTCCTTGACTCTATTACTCGTTTAGCACGTGCATATAACACGGTTACACCTTCAAGTGGAAAAGTACTTTCAGGGGGTGTTGATGCCAATGCCCTTCATAAACCAAAACGTTTCTTTGGAGCTGCTCGTAACATTGAAAATGGTGGAAGTCTAACTATCATCGCTACGGCACTTGTAGATACGGGAAGTCGTATGGATGAAGTTATCTTTGAAGAGTTCAAAGGAACGGGAAACATGGAAGTTGTCCTCGATAGAAAAGTCGCAGACAGAAGAGTCTTTCCAGCGATTGACATCCTTAAATCAGGAACACGTAAAGATGATTTACTCATTCCTAAGGCTGATTTACAAAAAGTATTTATCCTTCGTCAAATGATTCATAAACAAGATAATGAACTCGAAGCACTCAAATTTGTTTACACAACTATGGGCAAAAAACCGACAAATTCAGAATTTCTTGAAAGTATGAATACAGACAAATAATGAAAGTTGGTGTATTTGATTCTGGGATTGGTGGTTTAACAGTTGTAAAGTCACTACTCAAACACCAACTCTTTGAAGAAATTATTTACTTTGGAGACACCGCTCGTGTTCCTTATGGAAGTAAAGACAAAAACACCATTATCCGTTATGCTATCGAAGCTGTAGAGTTTTTTAAAAACTTTGAACTCGATATGATTATAGTCGCCTGCAACACCGTGAGTGCTTATGCACTGACTGAAATGCAAGAGGCAGCAACTTGTCCTGTGATTGGAGTTGTTGAAGCAGGTGTTTTAGCCACACAAAATGCACTTCAAGATAAAAATGCTAATATTCTCATCCTCGGGACCAATGCAACGATTCATTCTCAAGCCTACGAACATGGTTTAAAAGCTTTAGATTTTCATAACCTTCAAGCCAAAGCAACCCCTCTTTTTGTGCCACTAGTCGAAGAAGCAATTTTTGATGGGGCTATTCTTCAAGCAACCCTGCAACACTACTTTGAAAACCTTAGCAAACCAAATGCCGTGATACTAGGCTGTACACATTTTCCTCTTTTAGAAGATGTATTGGGTCGCTATTTTGGCAAAGAAACCCAACTAATTCACTCAGGAGACGCCATTGTGGAGTACTTAGAAAAAGAGTTCACTTTTAAGAAAAAACAAACAAATACTTCTATCAAGTATTTTGCTTCAGAAAATCCAGATGCCCTGCGTTTAACTGCAAAAAGGTGGCTCAATGTCTAAACGAATCTCTCTATTTGGTTATGGCAACACCACAAAATCACTTGCAAAACATATAAAAAATGCTGTTTTTTATGATGATAAATGCAAAGAACCGTATGCTGGAGTCCATCACTCTTTTGTACGACCTGCCAAAGAATTTAATCCTAACAACTCTGATTTGGAGATTACTTCTCCAGGGATTCCTCCTTCAAATCATCTCATACAAAGTGCTAAAAACCTCATCAGTGAGTATGACTACTTCGCTAATGTAATGAACTTAAAAATCTGGATTAGTGGTACAAATGGTAAAACAACGACCACTCAGATGATGCAATATTTACTCGAGGATAAAGGTGCTTTAGCAGGAGGAAATATCGGAACACCCCTTGGAGAACTTGACCAAAATGCACCAATTTGGATACTTGAAACCAGTTCCTTTACCATGCACTATACCTCAAGTGCAAAACCAAATATTTATGTTCTACTCCCACTTTCTCCCGACCATTTGAGCTGGCATGGAAGTATGCAAGGCTATATAGATGATAAACTGAAACCTTTAGGGATGATGTCTGCCCAAGATACCGCTATCATTCCTGAGGCTTATAAAGACACGCTCACAAAGGCAAAACTTATTACATATAAAGATGAAAATGAGTTAGCAACACTTTTTAAAATTGATGCAAAAAAAGTCAAATTTAAAGGTGCTTTTTTAGCGGATGCACTTTTAGCCATGGCTGTTGATTCACTGCTTTTTCACCGTATAGATTATGATAAAATCAATGCTTTTACCATCGACCCCCATCGTCAAGAAGAATTACTCGATTCCAAAGGAAGATTATGGGTAAACGATACAAAGGCGACCAATATTGATGCAGCAATCGCTGCCGTTAAAAGGTATGAAGCCTCTTTTATTCATCTCATTTTAGGGGGCGATGATAAAGGGGTTGATTTAACAGAATTTTTTGAATTTTTAAAAGATAAAAAAATGCAGATTTATACTATAGGCACGAACAAAACAAAACTCCTGCAACTCGCACAAAGATATAGTATCCCGTGTACTCGTTGCCAAAACCTTCAAGAAGCTGTAATAGAAATAGATATAAGACTCAAAAAAGAAGAAGTTGCCCTCCTCTCTCCTGCAGCGGCAAGTTTAGATGAGTTTTCTTCTTATGCACAGCGAGGCGATACATTTAAAAACGCTGTCAAAAGCATATAATTTTAATGAAATTATGCTAAAATGACTTTAATTCATCACGGAGTCATTTTTGAAAGCAGCATCTGAAGTACTAGCACGAAAATACCGTCCATCAAATTTTGATGAGCTTATAGGTCAAGAGACGATTGCACAAACACTCTCTCTTGCATTAGACTCAAATCGTCTCTCACATGCCTACCTTTTCTCAGGTTTACGAGGGAGTGGAAAAACCTCAACAGCACGTATTTTTGCAAAAGCACTCATCTGTGAAGAGGGGGTGAGTCATCATCCTTGTGGTAAATGTTCCAACTGTAAAATGGCGATTGAAGGTCGGCATATGGATATCATCGAAATGGATGGAGCGAGTAGCCGAAAGATTGATGATATCCGTGACATTGTAGAACAAACAAAGTACAAACCTGCCGTTGCTCGCTATAAAATATTTATCATTGATGAAGTCCATATGCTGACAAAAGAGGCTTTTAATGCCCTTTTAAAAACACTCGAAGAACCCCCTTCTTATGTCAAATTTATCTTAGCAACCACCGACCCACTCAAACTCCCAGCGACTATTTTGAGTCGAACACAACATTTCCGATTTAAAAGTATTGCTACTCATAAAATCATCGAGCATTTAGCCTATATATTAAATTTGGAAGGGATTAGTTTTGAAAATGATGCCTTAGAAATCTTAGCGAGAAGTGGAAGCGGAAGTTTACGAGATACTTTAACTCTCCTTGACCAAGCTATCATATACTCTAAAAACCATGTAGATGTTCGTACAGTCACGGATATGCTCGGTCTTGTTGACCCTAAATTCATTACGGAACTTTTCAATGCTATTTTTAAAAAAGATTATGCTGCACTTGTAGAGTACACAAAATTTTTAGAAGATTATGAAAGTGAAATGGTGGTTGATGAACTCATCGCCTATCTTAAAGAGAAGATGTACAACCAAGATGCCCTCTTTTCTACACTTGTTTTAGATAGATTTTTTAGAATTTTAAGTGATTCTAAGTACCTTTTTAGCATTAATGCTGATGGCTCTTTTGTCCTTTCGCTGATATTTTTCAAAATGATAGAAGCACTTCGCATTCGAGAGATTGACCAGATGATAGAGTCACTTCAAGGGAAAGTAAACACCCCAGAGTTAGCGACTACAGAAACAAGTAAAGTTAAAATTCAGTCCACTACCCCTGAGACCATTCAAGAACCTATCGTTGCAGTCAGAGCGAAAAATCCAGCTCTTGAAAACTTTCACTTGCTGATAGAAAAGATTGCTGATAGAAATTATGCACTCGGAGAGTGTTTTAAAAATAGTATCTCCTTTGTATCATTAGATGCAAATATTCTTACATGGGAGAGTTGTGCAGATGCAAACTGTAAAAAGTCTTTGACACATGGCTACTCCGTGGTGAAACAACTTGTACGAGAAATCTATGGATTTGAGACAAAAATCAAAGGTATTGCCTGCACGAAGACACCAGAACCCTGCACTCTTCAAGAACCTGCCACCATGATAGAAGAAGCAGAAATGGGAGGGTATGCAAGCTGTGTTGCCAACTGCAATGACATCCAACCCTTAGAAGAGACTAACGGAACAGATATAACACAAGAGCCACTTGTTCAAAAAGCGATAGAACTCTTTGAGGCGAAGAAAGTAACTGTACAGTCTAAGGTCTAGCCTCTCAGTTCCTGTAGTAACCAGTTCATAATTTTGTTTCTTTTTTTCGTATTGAATTTCCTATCGAGTTCAATTTTATGATTATGTATATCATAAATTTTCAAAAACTCATCGATATTATCAAAAAATATATTAATAAGGTTTGGATCAAAATGTGATCCACTCATCTCTTTCATATAGCTTAAAACATCATTTGTCGTCCAACTATCTTTATATGCACGTTTAAATGAAAGGGCATCAAATACATCTGCTATGGCAACAATACGTCCATATATATGAATCTCTTCACCTTTTAATCCTTGAGGATAGCCTGTTCCATCATATTTTTCATGATGTTCTCCTGCTACAATCTTAGCTATTTTAAAAAGTGGTAGATTTGATTTCTCCAGCATACTAACCCCATGGTCAACATGTTTTTTCATAATCTTGTATTCAGCGTTTGTAAGTTTACCCTGCTTATGTAAAATCGTATCTATTATTCCAAGCTTACCAACATCATGTAAAGAAGCAGCATCTCTTAAAGTAAGTGCTTCTTTCTTATCCATTCCATATAATCGTGCTAAAAGATAGGTAAATTCTGTGACTCTTTTGACATGTTTAAATGTTTCAGGAGAGTGTCCTTCTGCTATACCTCCAAGCGTATACATCAATTCTATTTGTGTATCTGCGATATCCTTCGTCTTTTCTATAATCTTATTTTCAAGATTAATCTCATGGTCTCTTAAAGAGAGACTATTGTGTACTCTCGCTAAAAGTTCATCTTTGAAAAAAGGCTTCCGAATATAGTCTGCCGCACCTACTTTGTATGCTGTTGCAAGCATATCTCTATCATCACTTGCTGTGAGAAATATCACAGGAATATCTGCTGTTTTTGGTTCTATTTTTAAATATCTACACACTTCAATACCACTCAGCACTGGCATCATAATATCTAAGAGAATTAAATCAATATCTCTACTATTGACTATTTCTAAAGCTTCTTGCCCATTAGCAGCTGTAATTATATTGTAGCCCACACTTGTAAGTATTTTATTGATGATAATTGTGTTGTTGAGTACATCATCAACAATGAGAACAGTATACTTGCTCTTATCCATATATTTGTAGCCTAATTATTTTTCGTTAATTCTATCATAATAATTTCAAATATGTCTCAATCCATAATTTTTTTCCCTAAAATACGAACTATTGTTACAAAAATGCTAAAATACTTCTATGAAAGCAAAATTAAAACACTACACAAAAGAGATAATCTTTTTCCTCATCATAATGACCATCTTTTCAAATGCTATGAGTCTCTATAAAAGTCAAAGCTTAAACCATGCCCCTTTACCCATTAGTGATGTGCAACTCCTCAATGGAAAAACATATATTTTTTCGCATAACAAACCGGTGCTTATCCATTTTTGGGCAACTTGGTGTCCTACTTGTAAACTTGAAGCCAGTAACATTGAGTTCTTATCTAAACAGTTTGACGTTATCACAGTAGCGGTAGATTCTAAAGATAATGCAACGGTACAAAAATATTTGGCTGCACATCAGTATACATTTAAAACAGTTAATGACCCACACAATCAACTTAGCTCTTTGTTCAAAATCAAAGGGTTTCCGACCACTTTTATTTACGACAAAAATAAAAAGCTCGTTTTTTCAGATGTAGGGTATAGTTCTACCCTGAGTATGTACCTTAAAATGTTGTGGGCCAGTCTCTAAAGACTCAAGAACCCACACCTCCTAAGTAGTCATCACTCACATCTTCTGTCATATTCTCTTTATGTTGTGAGAAGAAAGTACAAAGATTTTTAATATCTTCATCACTAAGCTTCTCTGCAAACTGTGCCATCATCTGTTGTGAGACACTATCTACTTTACCCGTTCTAAAATGCAGTAGCTTTTTCTGAAGGTAAGCAAATTTTTTATGGGCAAGCTTAGGATAGGACATACTCCCCTCCGCAGAAGGTCCATGACAACTTGAACAGGCTTTTGAAAAGTAAAGGTATTCACCCCTTTCATAGCTTGTTTCACTCCATAGCGTACTCATAAACAATAAACTGATAATTATATATCTCATTCTTACCTTCTTTTTAGTATAATTATACAAAAAGAAGGTAACAGTTGCAGCATTTTGAGTTTGAACATCCTCTCATCTTTCTCCTCCTTGGACTTATCTTTTGTATTTTCAAATGCCCCTACAAACTCAAAAGACTTTTTTTCCCACACCTTCACTTTTTTTCAAAGTATAAAAGCTTTTTCCATAAAGAGAAGCTACTTTATACTCTTATATTTACATTATTAGTAACAGCTCTCGCTTCACCTATCACTTATGATTCCAAACTCTCCAACCACAGAAAAGGAAGAGACCTTGTTTTTGCACTTGATAGTAGTGGTAGTATGGGTGAACAAAGCTACTCGCAAGAGATGCCAAATGCAAGTAAATTTGAGATTTTACGCTCACTTATCCGAAGTTTTGTACAAAAACGCTTTGATGACAATGTCGGAGTCACTGTCTTTGGTTCCTTTGCATTTTCGAGTGTTCCCTTAACATACGACATGAAAGCCGTCGCATTTTTACTTGATTTTATAGAAGTCGGGATTGCTGGAGAGAACACTGCCATAGGGGATGGACTCATGCAAGCCCTCGCACTTTTAGAAAAAGGGAGTGCAAAAAGTAAAGCGATTATACTAGTCACGGATGGCTATCAAAATAGTGGAAGAACAAGTATCAAAGATGCTGTAGCGAAAGCAAAAAAAATGCATGTCAAAATCTATACGATTGGCTTAGGCAAATCAAGTGATTTTGATAGCAGACTTTTAAAAAAAATAGCCCTCGATACTGATGCCAAAATGTTTAGTGCCAAAAGTGCCAAAGAGTTGCAAGCTGTTTATAGCCAACTTAACTCACTAGAACCTAGTAAAATTCATTCACAAAACTACTTAAATAAAGAACTATTTTATGGGTATCCACTTGCATTTGCAAGTTTACTTTTACTCTCGCTTCTTGCAAAAAGGAGAGAAGTCTAATGTTTTTTCTCAATCCGTGGGTTTTTGTCGCATTTATCCCCCTCTATTTTTTCTATAAACGCAATACAAGCAGCTCAAAACAGACCAAGATACTCTATCTTGTTCTCCTTTTCATCTTTGTTGCCCTTGCAAGACCTGTCATCAAAAATGCACTCTCTCATCACAATTTTCTCTCGCAAGAGTTTGTCATAGCCCTTGATGCTTCCTACTCAATGCAAGCAGATGACCTAAAGCCTTCGCGTTATGCAATGGCAAAAAAAGCCATCAAAAAGTTACTCAAGCTCCATCCTAAAGATAGATTTACACTGCTTCTTTTTACCTCAAATACTTTGCTTATCTCGCCTCCTACGACCGATACCGCCATAAGTATGCAAGCACTCGATAGTATAAATCCACTCTACATCTTAACCAAGAGTACAAACATTGCACAACTCTTTACTAAAGTCGGTGCGTTACCCATAGAACATAAACGCTTACTCCTCTTTAGTGATGGAGGAGAAGAGCATGACCTTGTAAAACTCACAGAGCTTGCCAAAAAAAATGCAATCACACCCTACATCATAGCAACAGCATCCCACAAAGGAGCAGCCCTTAAAAAAGATGACAAGTACATCAAAAATACAAAAGGGGCATTGGTTATTTCCAAAATCAATCCAACACTCAAAGATTTAGCGACAGCATCAGATGGAAAATATTATGAACTCAACTCTTTAGATATTATCGATACATTGAGTAGTGATATATCTTCTCAAAGTAAAACAAAACAGCAGATAGATGTCAAAAGCTATAAAGAACTCTTTTGGATTCCACTGAGCATTGCACTCATACTTTTCTTTTTAGGGGTTACAAAATTTGCTCGTTTTGTTCCTTTTCTCTCTCTTTTACTACTCTTTTCCCCAAAAGCAGAAAGTTCTCTCCTTGACTTTTACCACATCAAAAAAGCCAACGAGTTCTATGCAGAAGCAAAATATCTCCAAGCAACAGAAGAGTTCAAAAAACTGCCTCCCTCTTTTGAAAATTATTATAATCTTGCCACTGCACTTTACAAAGCCAAACATTACAAAGAAGCACTTTTTTACTACACACAAATCCAAACTGTGCAAGCTCAACTCAAGCAAAACATCTTCTACAATATGGCAAATGCTGCCGTCCAACTCAAAAAATATGACCAAGCAAAAAAACTCTATAGACTTGCTTTAGTCTTAGGCAAGGATGAAGATGCCCTTTATAATCTTAACTTACTCAAAAAAATCCACCTCAAAACTGAAAAAGACCCACAGAAAACACTCCACTCAAGTGAGCAGAAGAAAAAATCCTCAAAAACTGCAAAAGAGCAGAAGAAAGATTCGCAAAAGCAGAGTGGAAAATCAAAATCTAACAATGCAAGTACACAAAGTTCTCGAGGGAGTGGCGGCGATAAAAAAGTAAAAAAAAGTTCTCCTGTGCAAAAAGTAAAAAAGAAAAAAAGCAACTATAGACTCAGTTACAAAGCGTATGAAAAAATCAATAAAGGCTACATAGATGAAAAAGAACCTTGGTAGAGTCCTCACACTCCTGCTCACATTAGAGACACTCCTTTTATCCTCCCCGCTTGCAAGTTACAAGCTTTTTTCAAACAAAACACAAGCCTACACAAAAGAGGCTGTAAAGGTTACCTTTGTTGCTTCTCAAAAAGACCATACAGACCTTATGTTTTTTTTACTTAAACCACAAAAAAGTCCTGATTATAAAATACAACTCCTCAAAAAAACCAATGCAGACAAGCGTGACCATTATGCACAAACTTCCTTTACTTATCTTCTTTTTCCACTTACACAAAAAGATATAGATGTCCATTTTCAATGGAGTGTTCAAACAGCGAGTGATAGTGCTGTAGCACAAAGTTATATTGATGATCATGATGGAGGTAAAGCTATCCAATCAAACACCACTCAAATAGCCGTAGAACCACTCCATATAAAAATAAAAAAAATACCTACAGGTGTAGACCTTGTAGGTGATTTTAAGCTTACTGCACACTGTGACACACAAGAGACGACAGAATATAAAGATATAAATCTTGTCTATACCTTAGAAGGAGAAGGCTATATCGGCAGCAAAAAAAAGCTTCTTCCTTCTCAAAAAGGTGTCAATAGTTTTTCAGAAATACATGATACTTATAAGCTGAGTACAGAACATGGATACAAAATAAAAAGAGTCTATACTTATGCGCTAAGTGCCAAACACAACTTTAGTATTGCCCCACTCCACTTAAAAGTATTTTCACCTACAAAAAACCAAGTTTACAGTCTCAACACTCCTGCTTATGCTATTCATGTAACACAGATTGACCCGCTTTCACTGCTAGATAACAAAAATTCACCACAAGTTTCACACTGGTTTAGTGGTGAAAATTTCAAAGATTTTTTCATCTATACACTCCTCTTTGTGAGTGGATTTCTCACAGCAAAATTTACAGAGATTGAATTTAAAAGCGTAAAAAAAGAACAAAAATTTCAAGATATAAAAGCAACAACAAAACCACAAGAATTGATTATGTTACTCCTAAGTAAATATCGTCAAATGTATATTGAGGATGTTGTAGAAGAGTTGGAAGAGTTACAGTATGGAACATCAAGTAAAAATTTTACTCAAATAAAAAGTGAGCTTCTGAAGAAACTCACTCTAAAGTAGTTATGTAAAAAACTCCACATAGACTTTATCAAGATAAGCTTTCGATGCTTCTACTTTTTGTATCTTTTTATCAAAGCTCTCTTTTGTTGCAGGATACTTTGTCGCATAATCGCGATAAATATCACACTTGAGATCCATCAGTTTTTTAAACTCACCAATCACGGCTTGCATATCTTCAGGAGTCGCTATCCACTGCATAAATTTCTGGAACATTCTCTCTCGTACATCAAGAGCAAAAGACTCATCAAGTTCACTTGCCATTCTTTTAAGATCCCATCTCGAAAAGTAAGTACCACTTTTTGCAGGAGGCATAATCTCAGCATAAATTGCACGTAAATAGTCAGGGTAGTCCTCACGAGCTTCCTCATCACTAATACAAGAACCATCAGCACACTCTAGGGAAGCATTTTGTTGTTGTAATGCTTCAAATTCACCACGTAATTCATTTAAGTCTCTCATATCCATTATGCTTTCTCCTCTGCTAATGCATCATAATTAAACTCATTTTTTTTCAATCTGTCTAAGTACTCAAAATCACTTAAAATAAACTCAAGCACAAAATCAGCCAAATCAAAATAAAAAGCTGTTCCTGCTTCATTTTTTACATTCATAAGATACATTGGCATCCACTCTATGATATGGTCTTGCATAAAACCATACTGTAGTTGTGCGAGTTGTAATGCTATCTCTTTATCTCCATTTTCAAGAGCTTTAAGTTCAGCCTTACAAAGTTCATACATAAACTCTAGCTCAATGCCTATATGGTCAGCTGCCATTACACGTGCTTTATCAAGTTCTACTTTAAATTCAAACGCATTAAAGATAGCTTGTACGGGATTATCGCCACCTGTCTCCATCATCTGATCATCTCTCATGTAAAATGACTCATACGGAATAAGATGGAGTAAAAAAAGGTTAGTAAAATCAACATTCAGATATCGTTCAATCAACTCTTTACTCTTATACTCATCTCTTTTTTTCCACTTTGCATATGTTGGGAAAAATGAGAGTATATTCTCATCATCTTCTATTGATTTTAATAGCCCTTCATCAACTTCAGACATAGTTAGTCTTGAAAGGAGTGCATATATATTTATACGAGCAGTCTGCTCTTGTTTTAGTTCATCATTCATTTGATAAAGTACCTTTTTGGGAAGTTTTCTATTTGAGGAATTATATTAAAGCACCACTTGAAGTGGGCTTTAATATAAAATTAAACGTCTTTAATCTCAACTTGATAAGCTTTTTGACTCGGTTTTACCGGACGTTTGATATGATAAGGACGACGCAAGTGGTCACCTGCTTCAAGAGGACGAGTGAGTCCTTTCCAAGCTTTATAGACTTTGAAGTTATTTTCATAATTCACATGAATATCACCAATTTTTTCATCAGCAGTTGCTTTTGTGATGATAACTTTTTGATGCCAACCATGGTTACCTGCTACTGGGTCTGGATGACAAGGAGCTACAGCATTTTGCCATGCACCTGAGAGTCCATCCCACCAGATATCATCTAAGTCTCTATTGTAGTCTTTAAACTGCCATGCTGTATGAGGTTTAATTCCTTCAGTCGTTGTCATCGTTCCAACTTTTCCATCATTTGTCATAGATACAGTTGGAGAACCAAGACTCATAATACCTAATGAATGCTCAAACCCAGGGATTTCAACAGCATTTTGAAGTTTCCATCGACCAGCATGGTGTGAACATGCAAGCACACCTGGACGAGTTGCTTCAGTTGGTACAGCCATAGCAACAAAGTAACCACTTTGAATACCGGAAAGAGTATCTTCAATCTGAACTTTAACAGCATCACCACGTTTAATACCAAGTTTCTCAGCATCTTTTGTATAAATCCAAATTGGATTATGATTTTGAGAAATCTCCATAAGGTGTTTAGAATTCACAGAACGTGTGTGAATGTTATATGGTAAACGATAAATAGTATTGAGTGCAAATTCATTCTCTGCTTTCATATGTTTATGGTGTACTTGTGTTACAAGGTGAACCATTTTATCATTTTCTGCATCATTTCTTGGGTAAATTGGCACCGCATACTCTGGCCATTTCCATTCAGTTAACCACTCAGAAAAGAACTCAAGTTTTTTACTTAAAGTATGAAAACCTTCTTTAAGCTCACCATCAACTTCAACACCAATAGATTTTTTAAACTCTCCATCTTTTACCCATAATGCACCAAATTCATCTTTTGTGACTTCATCTTTTGCATATTCATGGCCATGAGCCTTATAGTGTGTACCATCAAATTCAAGTTCTTCTTCTTGAGGTTTATACACGTTAGTTTTCTCAGTCCATGCACCATGATCTCTGATGTAAGAATACACTGGGTACTCTTCACCTTTGTACATTTTTGTCGCTGTTTCTTTGAGTTTTGGAAGGAGGCTTAATGCCGCATCAAAATACTCAGGTACAGTTACACAACGAGATGGATCTTTTTTACTTGCCCAATAATCTCTCACACCTAGTTTACCATCTTTATCAACATAATGGAAAATAAGATTTGGCCAAAATTCAGACTCTTCCCATACTTCACCGAGACCATACTTCATATGTGCTTCAAGTGTTGCACGAGTTGGATCTTTTGGTTTCCAACCAGATTTTTCAGCTGCAACACGAAGAACTGCTTGACGGAACTCAATGCGTTGTTCAGGTTTTGAAGGTGTTGATTGTTGGTCATTTCTTTCACCAGCAAGTCCAACAGGAAGTACATAATCACAGTACCAGTTTGTTTCAGACCATGTAGGAGATAAGTTAAATGATAATTCAAATTTACTTTCATCTTTAAGTGCTTCCATCCATCTGAAACCATCTGGATTAATCCAAAGTGGATTGTGCATTCTTGGAACATAAACAGCCATAGATTTAGGAATCTTCAGACCTTTTTTCGTCCATTTATCATGCCATTCATCATCCATCATAAGTTGTGGCATCATAAAGCCCATTTCATATGTAGAAATCGGATACTCTGGTGGCCATGCAATCTCATTCCATGCATCAGTTTTCTCTGGGTGTTTTCCAGCTACAGTCGCTTTATCACCTTTTCCTGCAACAGAAATCTCGTGCCAGTGGTGCATACCAACGCCACCAATATCTCCACGCATAGCTCCAACAAGAGCAAGAGGTAAGAAACCTGCACGAGTATTCATCCAACCACCACGGTGACCGATTGCTCCTGCACGCCATAAATATGAAGCTATTTTAGCACCAGCTGGAACAAAAAGTTCCCAAAGTTGG
>JALUWV010000063.1 GCA_027019335.1 Sulfurimonas sp.
CTTTTAACTTTTTGTCTTTGTAAAGGGCTGTTGGCACTGATGTCATTGCACTCATTTCTTAATCTCCGTATTTTAAATTTTTATGATTGGTTATGAGTGCTTTTCACGGTGGAATGATTGAGGAATTGCCGTTTAAGGTTTGAGCCGTTTTTTTTCGTAACCTTAAACCATTTTTGAAGTATTTTGTTAACCAATTTTTTAATGAAGCCCTTAATTGCGTGAGGAGTGACAAATTTTTTTCAAGAGAATTTACATTATGTTCAAGAATTTCGTTTAAGTTTAAGGATAAAATAAGAGGGTAGTGTGCTATAATGCTTCTTATGAAAAACAAGTGTGTCCTTTCTTTTAGATTGGCGTGTGAAGCCTTGTTTTCTGTCTCTTAGTAATTGCAGTTACTAAGCTACAAGCTCTTGCAGGAGCTTGTAAAATCGTTTATCCGCATTGTATCATAAAATTCCCGTGGGTTTTTCTAAAATTCCAATATACTCAAGAAATTCATCATCGTTCATATACTCTAGCATTACTTTTCGTAACACTTTGCTCATTGTTAAAGCTTTGCCTTTGTGCCTTTTTTTCATATCTTCCATATTATCACGCACTTTTAATCTATCTCGTAAAGACATCGTTATATAAAACCTATGCTCTGTTACTTTAGATAGATCCTCTTCAGTTAATAATGCTTCTTTCTCTGCTTGTGTCATCTTCTCTCCCTTATAAGCCTATTATACAGCCTTATTGTATTGATTAGCAATAAATATACCCGTGGTATTATTCCGTTTAAGTTTAGAGGCTTATTTTAATGATTTTGAGCTATTTGTTACCCCGTCATTTTTGTCGGGTTACCCCGTCATTTTTGTCGGGTTCTATCCTATTAATATATTTATATTTAAAAAGTACCTTTAAAGAGGCATTGACTTTTAACACGGAAAAAACCGCTTAAGGTTCACTGCGTGACCTGATAGGAAAATTGCCACTGCGTGTCAATGTTTCTATTTATTTTCGCTTCGCTCTCCTGAAATGGTCTTGACATCAGCCTAAGGGCTGCTGTCGCTTTTTATTTATTTTATTGTCGCTGCGCTCCGAGTGGTTTAGTGTAACGATGTTTCTGTGTCGACTTTTGAAACTTGTCGGCTCTTGTAATTTTGCTGTCTTTTTGAAACTTTTTGTTTTTAAGAGGGAAGATGTAACTTATAAGACATCATCAGCTCTTTGCTGTTATGCCAATTTCGCATTTTTTCATTAAAAACGACCTCGTGTAAGCCTAAGACCTTTTTTGAGCTTGTAGGGCTTTAAAAATGAAGTGATTTTTTGAGGCGGCGGCGGCCAAAAATGTTTTTTGATATAATACTTTTAAAAAGGGGTGTTGATGTATGACTTTTTAACATCAGCAATGGACATTTTTAGAGGCAATGTGTTTCTATTCGCCTTTTTAATATCGATGTATTTCAATATAATGTTCATGAAGCACTGCATTAACAAGGAAAATAAATGAATTTATGCAAAGTAATGAGATCACTCGTTGATATATTCGGCATTGTGGCCGTGTCTGTAATAATTTTGATGTATGTACCTGGTGTATATGGAAAAGTTGCGGCCATTGCATGGGCTTTGCTTTATAGTTTCGTTTTTTCGCTCAACATTAAAGATAAAAACTGCTCAATAAACGACTTTAGTTAAGCGTGAAGTCTATTCCCCCGTCCAAATAATCGTAAAAAATAGCTATTGCAAGTCCTAAAAGTGACGAAAATAAGATAATAAGTGAGTTTTTGATGTATTTATTCATGAGGATCTCTCTTAATTTGGTTTGTGTATCTTAACACAAAGCACTTAAGAGAGATTTTTATTATTTATCATCTTTCAATGAGTTAAATGTTTGTTTAGCTCCGAGCTTCTCTGCGATTATTAACTCCATGATATAAAATGAGCGTGTTCCCTGATGTCCTAAGAAACCAGCGACCGCAACACTCAGCAGATCATTGAAGCCATAACCAATGCAGCCTATGTAAATGAGCATAGTTATACCGATGTTCACTGTCATATCTACTACAAAAGTAAATATCTTGCGTGAGATAGAATGTAATTCAGTATCACGCTTGATGAAATTCAGTATCGCACCCCATAGACCAGCTAAAAAAGCTATTACAGAAGATGTTAAGTCCATATCTGAAAAGCTGTTATGTGGCATTATTTCCCCTTTTTTTTGAAAAAAGAGAAATAGATCATGCCACCAGCTGCCAAAAGGATCAAGAGTTTATAAGTATCTTGACTTACTGCCGTTGAAAACTCATCAGCACTCTTTTTTATTCCTTTTTTAGTGGCTTCTGCGACTATATCCGGGTTTTCAACACTCCAAACTACTGTGTCAACTGCGTCACTGACTGCATTTTCCTTTGTCCAGTAGTTTATTGTTTCGTCCCAGGTGTCGCCTATGCCACTAGTGAAGTAATCTATTACAGAGCTGCCCATTATGCTACCCTGTATTTTATTGAGCTGTCGATGTAATGCTCCGGTGTACCTTTTCCAAGTTCCGAGTTATACCACTTTTTCCAGTAGTTCGCTCTGCCTTGAAGAGTTGACGGTATCGGCGACGGCACAAGTCTGTATTTAAGTCTAGCAAATACCAGGCTTAAAAGCGGCGACCATCTTAGATCAGTATGTTCTGCTCTTGAAATGTCAATGCCGAAACACTCACGCACTTTCTGTCGAATGTGTGCCGGAGTTCTCTGTTTTACATCATCAAAGCCGATTTTATCAAACTGCATTAAGCCGATACCAGTCCACCATGACTTATCTATCGCTTCGCCTAGTCCGGTTTCAGCCGCAGCAGTTTCGAGAAGTAGCTTTTTGGCATTGTCGCCACCGCCCAAACAGCCCACAACATCATCAACCATGTCATATAAATGTGTTCTATTCGTGAGGCCATATTGCATAACGCTCCTTTTAAAGTAAGCAGCCGCAAGGACTGCTAGAGGGATTAGCCACCAGATCTTAAACTGTTGGCGGGACATAGTCCAAATCTTCCAGGACTGCTAGTTTACTGTCGGGATCGATATGGACTAGCTTGAAGTTTGTAGGGTTAGAGATATAAACGATCTTATAAGTCTTATACCCGTTCTCATCAACTCCGTTTTCAATGTATTGAAAATCGCTTACAACCTCGTTAGGCTTTGCGATTGCTTCAAGTTCTGTACGTGTCATTTTTTTCCTTTTTTTATGGTTTTAGTGTGTATTCTTCTATGTTAAAAAACATATAGTGTGAAGCGCTAGTTAATATTTTTATCTCTATTAGGTCGCCACTATTGACGAAAAATTCTCCGTTATTGTTTCCGCTGTCGCGACCTGCGCTATCATTAATACCACCACCGGTAAGAATTACATTTCCATTTAAAAATAATTGACAACTACCACTCAAAAAGAAAGCATTGTCATTGCGTATGCCTGAAAAATAAACTTTTATTTTGTCGCAAGTTACTGTTTTGCTGAATACTGTGGTAAGGGTTGTAAGTTCTCCACCACCATTTGTGGAAATAGGCTTTTGATACGGATTAATAATCTTGTCAAGCTGCTCCAAAGCAGTCGTTTCATATCCTCCAAGAGTTGATAACTTGACATCACTTGCCGGTGTTATCATTCTGAAGTCTGCTGCCGTGTTCGCCTGGACTATTTTTATAACTCCACCAGCTACCGCATTACAAGTGACATATATTCTTTCGATATTTGTCGCCTCGATCGCATGGTAAACTTTCAAAGGTATAGGATCAGCGTTCTTTTCGTTCAAGTGTATTTCTACATTTGCAGTTGCCGGAGCATCGAGCAGTCGAATATATCCCCCGGCAGTTCCGATTTGTACTGCGTTCAGTCCGTTCTCGATTGAGAGTGGTATTAAGTTGTAATTCTTTGTTTTCAAATTACCTCCTTTTCTGTTTTTTAGATACATAGATGACAGTTGCAGCAATACCGCTCAGTATCAAGCCGTTTTTTGCGTGTTCCAGGTATGTATCAAATTTGTTGAGCTTTGCGACTTCTAGCTGCCGTTCTCGTTCTGCATTAATGAGTGCTATTTGTTGTGCCTCTTTTTGGGCTTTTGCACTTTGTGCGTTACTCTTTGCAAGAATTTCGGCGACTGGCTCTAAGTCTATTTTGTTGGTTACGTTTGTTACAGGGTTTACACTTGTAGATGTGGAGGTGTTTGAAGTTTGACCTCCGCCACCTCCGCCACCAAATATTCCACCTATTGCGTGTGTAATACCACTAAAGAAGCCCATTACTTACTCTTTTTCTTTTTCACAAAGTAGTAACCAACTCCAACAACTGCAATAGCTCCAGCTGCATACATTGGATTGATTTTACTCATTATCCCGTCATTGAAAAAATTATCATTTCCTGTGTCCTTTTTTTTCATCGGTTGCACATCTCCAATTCTTGAAGATGTAGCCGGACCACCTTTACCAGTTCCGCCACCAACACCAACACCGACACTTGCAGTCATGCCAAATTCATCTTTTGTTGTTGCCGCCGCCTCAGAAGATCCTTTTTGTTTATTTCTGCTTTCAGCACTGTTTGAGTCTCCGACATTAATTACCGGGCTAAAAGAGAGCGTATTATTTAACGATGAAGAACTAGCAGCTGTTCCACCGAATGAAAATAAACCAGCCATTATTTAGCCTTGATCGCAACAATGGCAGTAAGAAGCACGACTGCGCCAATACCACCATAAATGAAGAGTTTATTATTAATCGGACTTTTTATAGGAGCTGCCGAAGATCTTTGCTGTATCTGCTCATACTTTTGTGCTTGTTTCTCTTTTTGTGATGAGTTTGTATCTTTAGGATCAACATACTTATTGTCTAGATATTTTAATCCTAAGTTTCCAGCGTCATTTAAAAAATTTTCAAACATGGGTTACCCCTTGATTTCTACGGATTGCTCCACGTCAAATACGTCAGTCCATACTGTTACGTTATTTGTTCCAGACTGTTTTGTGACATCAAGTACAAGTTCAAGCGTGTTGAATTCGCCACGAGTGTCAAGTGCGTCTGAATTTCTACCACGTCCAACAAGATCAAGCAAAAGAAGTCCGTCTGCATTTGCTTCCGTGATTACTTCGTGTCTGTCAATGTTGTCAGCTCTTAGATCATCAGCTCTCCAATCTGCGAAGATTGTCGTACCACTTTTTAATTTCACGCCATTGATTACAGCGTTAGAGCGATTTCCGTCAACGAATGCACCAATAAGGATCTGTTGATAGATCTTTTTAACCGGTAATGAGATTTGATACTCAGTTGTTGAGCTTGTGATCTCCTCAGTTAATTGCGTTTCAACATTGTGCGCAATTCTTTCGTTTGGATTACGTGAATATCCAACGAGTTGATTTGAAGCCACTTCAATAGTCGCACTGTCGATTGTTACATCAGTACCAACTGCCGCAGAGTTTGCCCAGTCAATCATCATGTCAAAAGTAGTGTAGAGTGAAGAGTTTTCAATAGTGTCTTCAGGTCTTACCATTCCACGCTTAGAAAAATCAACTGTAAAATAAAGAGTTGATGTACCAGCAGTCGAAGCAGTAGTGAAGAGTGAGTTCTGCATAGGTTTACCCTTTGCATACAATGCGTTAAACACTAGCTTTTTAGCGTCAACGTGCTTGATAGTTTTGTTTCCGTTCGCTACGATCTGCACCGCATTGATTAGGTTTGCCATTCCGTCAGTTTTAAAAACTGGCGCAGCACCATTTGTGTGGTTAACTGTCAATTTACAAAGCAAGTAACGATTGTGATAGTTACGGCTTAATTGAATGCGTGACTGTGTTGAAGCTGTATAAGAAGCTTGACCTTCTTTTCTCAGGTATGTTCTAGCCATTATTCAGCACCTCCAGCAATTGCTTTGTTAATGTGTTTTTCAACAAACTGTTTATAGACGAAAAGACCGCCAACGATTGCAAGAGAAGAGATAATTGTCGTTTTGTTTACTAAAGTACCCATTATACATTTACCCCCGTTTTTGCTCTTAAAATAGTTGATATTGCACCAACCAATAGACCAGTAACAAGACCGGTAACTAATACTTTTTTACTCATGTTCGCACCTCCGTGTGCTATATCCCTTAACTTCCTTGTCAGGGTTAAAAAAATGTAGTAGTTTAACGACCTCTCCAAGTCGTACCTGGACTATACCAGGTCGGCCACTTTCTTCGTAACCTCGAATATATGGGCTTTGTAGTTTTCGTCTATCATCAAAAAGTGAAACTTCTTAAGGATCTCTGCGACTTCAACGTACTCTTTTCCTATATAGTCTTTTATATATTTTTTGTCATTCGGCTCACGTACACGGCTATAAATCACGACATCTGTCTGTGAAGTCAAGTTACGTGAGATGTTCGCTGATCTGCGTGAGGTCGTGATGATGTCTATCTGATTATGACGGCCATAATGTATGAGCTTATAAAAACTCGCTTTGCGTGTCATTGACGGCGGCGCAAACATATCTATCTCATCAACTAAAAAAGATATATTTCTCATCTTATAGACGAGTGCTGCCAACTCTTCAAAGCTCTCTTCATCGAGGCCGTTTACAACCAGCTCCAACTTGCAGCGATAAAACTCTCTTCGATTGTTGCTGTTTAAAATGTACTTTCTAAAGTGTCCAACGCTCTTAAAAAATCTTCTATACTCTTTTTGCTCATACTGGTAACGAGGATCCGCAATAATAGTCGGCTTGTTATTGAGAGTTATAATAACTTCCGTTAGCTTTGTCTTTCCGTAACCTTTATGGCCGATTATAGAGTATATTTTATTTTGTATCATCGCTCTTTTTACTCTTGTTAAAATATTTTTTCTTTATTTTGTTGAAGAGGGCAGGGGTGTTTTTGAAGCCAATTACCCCATCATAAAGGATTGCTGCACCACTGATAAAGAAGAGGGCGGTGTTCGCTTTATCTACATTCATCTCATTATTTTTGATTTTTTCGTCTGCATAAACTACCGCTTGTTTCTTGAAGATCTCTTTTGCAGTTGCATTCAATGGCTCACTGTCTCTGTTTTGTTTTAAAACATCGAGCATAACAAGAGCAGTTTCAATAAACTGTTCAGTTTCGCTTTGAGTTCTTTCAGTTCTTGCGTGAGGTTTCTCTTCTTGATCTCTCTTCTTATCTGTCTTGTTGAGTATGATGTCACAAAGTTTGGCTTTGCTCATACGCTGCAAAGAAGTCAAATTTAAAGTAGAGTAGGGCTGCGCCATTTTTGCCAACTCTTTACCCGTGAGCTTCATTAACTCATTACGATTTAGGGCACTTGTATTTTCTTCCGCCTCGAAGCCCATACCCGTTCCGTTATCCGCTCCCATATCCGCTCCCTTATCCGTCATTTTGTGTTTCCGTGTCGTTAGGGTTGGAAATAGGGCGGTTTTTCATGATAATTGAGGCGATACCAACCAAACCAACTCCAGCGATTAAGATCATCGGAAAAACTCCTAAGCCTTTTGGCTCTTCTTCTTGTTCCTCTTCTTCATCATCTTCATCGTCTTGTGCAGTTCTTGCGAGTTCAATCTTTTCATCAACGAGTTTTTCAACTTTGTTGAGCAGCTGTGCAGATGTGAGATCATCTGATACATCATCTTTTTTTTCTTCTACCGGTGGAGTTTCTTCTTCACCTGGTGTAACTTCAATTTCAATTTCTTCTTTTTGTTCTTTTGACATTTTTAAGACCTCCTTGTCTTTTTATCCCTTTTGTGACGTCCTTGTCGGGAGAAAGTAGCCTATATCTTCGATTTAAGGCACCTAAAATTTTTACCGCTTGTGTTTGTACCTATGAAATTATCCTCTTTTTCTCTTTTTGAATTCTTTTTCCATTTCAGATAAAAGCATTCCAAAGTTTATAAGATTTAATTTCTTAGCTCTTTTTAGCAGCTCTTTTGCAGCTTCACTCATTTCTATCTTTTGAGTTCCCATTATTATCTTTCCTTTTTAATTTCCCGTGTAATCTTCTCAGCTCCACGGCTTCCAAAGTAAGCAACCGTTACAGTAACTAAAAGCGTTTGCAATACTGGTATGTATGCAGAATTGATTTTAAAATGTCCTATGTTCCCGTCAGATATTACCACTGCACCAAAAAGTACAAAGAGAAATATAACGATAAGAGGACGCACCAATCTTGTAATGAAATGCTCATTGTCGCTTAACCACCTTTTATTTATCGATTGCTCATAAGCGTTCGCCAGTTTGAAGCTTTCTATATGAGCGTCTTGTCTGATCTTCATCAGTTCAATCTTAGCAGCTGCTCTCTCTTCGTCACTTGTGAAGAGATTATCTAATGCGCTGCCAACGCTGTCTATCACTTTGTCAATTCCGCCAGTAAATAGGCTAGTTAAATTCAAGTGTCTTTCCTTTCGCAATAGTGAGCAATATCTTCAACTTGTTCTTAGTAGTTTCAATAGCCTCACGCAGCTCCGCATTACTTAAAGAGTTAAAGTAATCTTCATAAGCCTTTTTTCTTTGCTTTTCGTTTTTCTTAATGCTCATGATCTAAACCTTTTTGTTCTTTGCAAGTTGCATAATGTTCTCATGCGCTCTGGTATCTTCCATTTGCTGCGCTCGTTCAATGATTACACCTTTGTTTCTAAAGAGTTTCAGATAAACGTCTTTGCTGTCGTGCTTGTCAATAGGTATGAGTTCGCCGTCACGTTCTACATGAAGCAGGGCTTTTCCTTTTTCATTTGTCTTGATGATGTACTTTTGAAGTAGTCCGCCAATAGTTACAGGGAATGGCACACCTTTGAGATCACTCTTTAACCACGCTACAAATTTGTTGAAGTCATTTGTTTTGTTTTTCTCTTTCGCTCTGCGTGTTCTGTAATTGTGCTTTCTATAAAACTCTTCAAGCCATATTACACGCTTACACGCTTGATCGTAGATATTGTTCTGCTTTACATCAAACTTTGTTTTCAGCCAACCACGTTCAATAAGTCTTTCTAGGCTTCTTTGGAGTGTTCTTTCATCTTTTCCTGTTAGGTAACTCAATGTATCATTATGTATCTTGCTGTACCCGTATTCATTGACGTTCTCTGCGATAATTAGATATAATCTTATGTCAAAGTCTTTTAACTTTTTGTCTTTGTAAAGGGCTGTTGGCACTGATGTCATTGCACTCATTTCTTAATCTCCGTATTTTAAATTTTTATGATTGGTTATGAGTGCTTTTCACGGTGGAATGATTGAGGAATTTCCATTTAAGGTTTGAGCCGTTTTTTTTCGTAACCTTAAACCATTTTTGAAGTATTTTGTTAACCAATTTTTTAATGAAGCCCTTAATTGCGTGAGGAGTGACAAATTTTTTTCAAGAGAATTTACATTATGTTCAAGAATTCCGTTTAAGTTTAAGGAAAATAAAAGAGGGTAGTGTGCTATAATGCTTCTTATGAAAAACAAAGGTGTCCTTTCTATTAGATTGGCGGGTTAGGCCTTGTTTTCTACTTCGTTTAACTGTTGGCGCAGTTAAACATCATACTAGCCTTTGGCGAGGCTAGTATTTTCGTATATTCAGCATTCTATCATAATTAATACCACGGTATCATAAAACGCCTATATATTTTAAAAATTCTTCATCGTTCATAAATTCTAGCATTACTTTTCGTAACACAGCGGATTGACTTAGATCATACTTTTCTTTTAGCTCTTCCATGTTGTCACGCACTTTTAATCTGTTACGCAATGACATCGATATATAAAATCTATGTTGTGTGACTTCGTCAAGATCTTCTTCTGTCAATAACTTCTCTTTGCCTCTCATGCTCATTATATCCCCTTTGTATGCTCTATTATACAGCCTTATAGTATTGATTAGCAATAAATATACCCGTGGTATTTTTCCGTTTAAGTTTCAAGCCTTATTTTGATGATTATAAGCCATTTATTACCCCGCAATTATTTTCGTGTTACCCCGCAATTATTTTCGTGTTCTATCCTATTAATATATTTATATTTAAAAAGTACCTTTAAAGAGGCATTGACTTTTAACACGGAAAAAACCGCTTAAGGTTCACTGCGTGACCTGATAGGAAAATTGCCACTGTGTGTCAATGTTTCTATTTATTTTCGCTTCGCTCTCCTGAAATGGTCTTGACATCAGCCTAAGGGCTGCTGTCGCTTTTTATTTATTTTGATGTCGCTGCGCTCCGAGTGGTTTAGTGTAACGTTTGTTCTGTGTCGAGGTTTGAAACTTGTCGGCTCTTGTAATTTTGCTGTCTTTTTGAAACTTTTTGTTTTCAAGAGGGAAGATGTAACTCATAAGACATCATCAGCTCTCTACTGTTATGCCAATTTCGCATTTTTTCACTAAAAACGACCTCGTGTAAGCCTAAGACATTTTTTGAGCTTGTAGGGCTTTAAAAATGAAGTGATTTTTTGAGGCGGCGGCGGCCAAAAATGTTTTTTGATATAATACTTTTAAAAAGGGGTGTTGATGTACGACTTTTTAACATCAGCAATGGACATTTTTAGAGGCAATGTGTTTCTATTTGCCTTTTTAATATCGATGTATTTCAATATAATGTTCATGAAGCACTGCATTAACAAGGAAAATAAATGAATTTATGCAAAGTAATGAGATCACTCGTTGATATATTCGGCATTGTGGCCGTGTCTG
>JALUWV010000064.1 GCA_027019335.1 Sulfurimonas sp.
TTGATGGATTTGGGTTCGTTAGTCTGTACTCCAAAAAATCCACAGTGTCAGGAGTGCCCTTTAGAAAAGAGTTGCTTAGGAAAAGAGGAACCAGAACTCTATATACAGAAAAAAAAGACACTCTACGAGGCACTCGACCTTTTTTACGGCATTTGCATAAAAAATGACAAAATCGCCCTTGAAGTCTCTCATGAAAAGATGTATAAAGATATGCTTGTCTTACCAAGAACAGAACCCATAGAAGATGATTTGTTAGCAGTTTTTAAACACTCGTATACAAAATATCGTTTGCGTGTGCATCTCTACACGATAGAAGAAGTGAGTGAGAGTGTCACATGGGTAGATATAAATAAGCTTGAAAATGCTCCAATCTCCTCACTTACAAAGAAGGCACTCAAAAGTTTAAGCAAAAAAGATTTATAATGAGGGCATGTTAAAAAAAATTATATTCCTTTTTTTATTCCTTTTTTATACTCTTAATGCAAAAGAGGTGCAAGTGATTTTTTCATACACTACACCTCCTTATGTGTTTAAAGATGGAAGTGGCATTGTTTTGACTTTAGTCAAAGAAGCCCTTGCCTATAAATCACATACGGTAAAACCTCTATTTGTAAATATAGGAAGAGGATTTGAATTGTTTAAAAATGGGTATGTTGATGCTACTTCGATTATTAAAAAAAGTTCTGGTTTAGAGGCTTATTATTCCGAACCTTTTATGCAGTATTACAATGTTGCAGTCAGTTTAAAGAAAAGCCACTGTAATATTAAGACAATAAGTGATTTGAAAAACTATAATTTCACCTCTTTTCAAAATGCAAAAGTGTATCTTGGTGAGGCGTTTGCTAAGGTTGCAAATGCCGCGGGGGAGAAGTACTCAGAAATAGCTAACCAAAGACAGCAGGTGTATAAGCTACTCAAAGGAAGGAGTAGTGTTGCTGTGATGGATAAATATATCTTTACTTACTATAAAAATAAGTTAATCAAAGAGGGCAAGGTTAGTCCAAATATAGAAGTTGTAGAGTTAGATTTATTACAGCCAACAGCATATAGAACAGCATTTAAAGATAAAAAATTACGAGATGATTTCAACGAAGGTATTACACACCTTAAAAAAACAGGTCGTTACAATGAAATTTATAAATACTACACAGAAAAATATTTTAAAACAAGAAAATAGCGTGCCACATAAGAAACTGAATCTTTCAAGACAACTCCTAAAATCAGTACTCACTATCTATTTTATTATTACTATAGCTATTACTGCATTGCATATCTATGTAGATTATAGTTATACAAAAATACATATCAAAGATGAACTCCAAAGTATAGCAAAGATTTTCAAGCCAGCACTGCGAACCGCTTTGTGGGATTTGAATGATGCACAGCTACATGCTATTGTGAATGGGGTGCTTGAAGAACCACTCATCTATAAGATAGCGGTTACAGATGAAAAGGGCAAGACTCTTGTCGAAAAAATTGATAAAAAATTTGCAAAGAAGAAAACTTTTAATGAGACACTCTCTTTCTCTTTTCCTATTTATCAAGAATTCAACAATTTACATATACACCTTGCAGATGTTGTGATATATTCGGATAATTTAGCAATTTTTAATCGTCTCAAAGTCGGTTTTGGTATGATTTTGTTGAATGCTCTTGTAAAAAGTACTGTTCTTATTGTGTTGCTTATAGTTGCGTTTAAAGATAGGCTTGAGCGACCTCTGCAATCGCTGACAAATAGTATAGAGACATTAGAGTGGGAACATAAACAGAATCGTGTTATTAATGTAGGACTTGTTTATGAAAATGAGCTTTCGATTTTGCAAGCAAAATTTAATGAGTTACTTGCAAAAATATCAAGTGAGGAAGAGAAAAGATTTGCACTTATAGAAAAACAAAATATTCAATTAGAGTATGATGTCCAGCAAAGAACACAAGAACTCGAAGCACTCAATCACAAACTACAAACTCTCGCAAAAACAGATAGCCTCACACAACTCTATAACCGTTCTAAAATTGATGAAGAGTTGGCTCTAAGGCTCAAAGAATTCCACCGACATGAAAGAGTTTTTTCTGTGATAATGGTTGATATAGATTTCTTTAAAAGTGTAAACGATATTTATGGGCATCTCGTAGGAGATTCTGTTCTTCAAGAGATAGCAAATATACTTAAAAGCAACATACGAGAAACTGATATTGTAGGTCGCTGGGGTGGGGAAGAGTTTTTAATTATATGTAAAGAGACTACACTTGAAGGGGCATATACCCTTGCTGAAAATATTCGTAATGTTATAGATAAGCATGATTTTGAGACAGTTGGACATAAAACAGCAAGTTTTGGTGTCGCTCAAATGCAAAAAGATTTTAGAATTGAGGATTTGATTAAAGCAGCAGATGATGCTTTATATGCAGCAAAAGATAATGGGCGTAATAAAACTGTTCGGGCTTGATAACTTTTTTAATATTATGGCATAGAGAGTACAAAAACAGCACCTTTTTTGCCATTACTCACCTCTAATTTTCCACCCATATTATGTTCTATAATGGTTTTTGACATGTAAAGACCAATCCCCATACCTTGTTCTTTTGTTGTAAAGTAAGGCTCAAAAATTTTCTCTATATTGGGGAGGTGAATGCCTCCTGCATTGTCGCTGATAGTTACTCTTGTACCTTTGATTTCTATGATGATTTTTGGACTTTTTATTTTTCTTTGAATAAGCACATCTTTTGCATTGTTTATAATGTTTAAGAGGACTTGTTTATACTCATTCTTATAGTTTATTATGGTCTGTTCTTCTACTGCTTTTAACTCTATCTCGACCTCTTCAAAAGAGATAAAATCTAGCACTTTTTGGCTCTCATGTACTAAAGAGAACTGCTCTTTTTGCTTGTCACTTTTATAAAAGTTTCTAAAATCATCTATTGTTTGTGACATAAACTCTAACTGTTCATTCGCCTCATTTAACTTCTTTTCATGCAAATTTTTTCTATCTTTAACTTCTATGTTCATTAAAATATAAGCAAGTCTCGAGAGAGGTTGTCTCCATTGATGAGCGATATTCCCTAGCATCTCTCCCATTGATGCTAATCTGCTTTGATGTACTAAAAGTTCTTGCTGTTCTTCTTTACTTTTTTTTATGAGACTGATTTGATAAGAGATTGCTAAAGCAAGAAACAATGCTTCAAAAGTTGAACCTAGTAGTAAGGTGTCAAAGGCAAAAGAATCTTCAAAATATTCTGACAACAAAGTACCCACAGAAAAACTAAACCAACCAAAAAGAAAAAATAAGGCAGGTTTATAGCCTTGTCGTAAACGCAACCATGCAACCCAAACAATGTAAAGCCCAATAAAAGTATATAAACGTAAAATCAACATAAATGGAACAAAGAATAGAAGCAAATCTATAAAAGCAAAAATGGTAATATAGCGTAATATTTTTTCTTGTTTTGGTAAATATATTTTAGTTTCTAAAAAAGAGCGTATAAAGTAGAGAATAAATATGATTGCACAATTAACAAGGAGAAAATAGAAAAATATTGCAATTTCTTCATTCTCTACATCTCCCATAATATAGCCATTAATGATGTCTGTATTATAAAAGAGTACTCCTAGCATAAAGAATTGCATCAGCATATAGAAAAGAAAAGATTTTTTACGATTAAATAGATATAAAGCACCATTATAAAAGGCAGTCATAAAAATAACCCCAAAGAGGAAAAATGAGATAATTAACTTTAAACCATATCTTTCTACCCATTGTGATAGTTCTTTTAAAGAATACAGAGAGATAATAGGAGCAACATGGGAAGTGTTCAGTGCCAGTTGAAAAAAGTATTGTCGTGGATTTTTATTTTTATTGTAATAAAAAGAGAAAAATTTTCGCCCCAAAAAAGAAAATTTTTCTACCCACTGATGAGGGATAAGAGTGCTTTTTGTAAATTCAAATGCTTTATACTCTACCCAATAATTTCCTTGTGATAGATTTTCATCAAACTCTATCATAATCCAATTAAATTTATGATTTGTATTTTGCTTTAAGGTTTCTATATCTTCGCTGTTAAGTAAAATTTCAAATTGAACCTCTTCTTGAAATTCACTATCTTGAATTTCAAATTGGGAACTCCATTGTGCAATCTTCTCAATACTTATGTTCTCATCCGCAGAGTAATATTTGATAACAAAAGAAGCCTCTTGTGCAAAAAGAGGCATAATCAAGAGAGCTAAAAGAGATATAATTTTTTTCATAATCTCATTTTATCTCAAAATAATGTGAAAAAAATATTACTTTACTTTTAATCTATAACCAAATCCAGAAACATTCTCTAGAAATTCTTTTTGAATCTTTATGCGAAGGGTTCTAATTAATGCTCTTAGAGCATCTTTACTCATGACATCATCATACCAAATAGTATTTGCAATTTCATCATAAGTTACTACTCTATGATGATATTTTGCTAATAAATCCAGAAGCTGAAGTTCTTTGTTTGTGAGTTTGACAAATGTATTATGAACAAGTAGTGTTTTGTTTAGTTTGTCATAAAAAATATTCTCACCAAGAGAAAGAGTACTGTTTGTATTGAGATGTTCTAAGACAAGATTGAGGGCATCTTTAAGTGTTTTGGAACGAATAGGTTTAATAATGTATTTAATAAGCTGTAATTCTACCGCTTGAAGAAGATATGAAGTATCAATAAAAGCTGTGACTACTATGATAGGAATTTGCTTATCTTTTTTTCGGATGTGTTTTGCCATCTCTAAGCCATTGAGTTTTGGCATTTTAATGTCAGTAATTATTATGTCTGGTTTTTTAGCTTCATAAACTTCAAGAGCTTCTAATCCATTTTTAGCAGAAAAGACTTCTTTTACCTCATGGACTAAGTACTCTACAGCATTGTTGCGAATAACATCGTCATCATCAACATAGAGGATAGTTAGGTTGGTATAATTATTTTCCATAATGTATTTTAGTCAAACTTTCTAAATATACTAGCTTCACATTTTCCTCACACTATTTTATTTTACAATGACAATATTCATACTTAAAGGAACTCAAATGAGAAAACATTCAATTTTACAAGGTGTAATTTTATTATCCCTTTTAACAGGTGCAAGTTATGCAAATAGTGATGGGTTTTATGTCGGTGCAGAAGCCAATCTGATTCTTTTAGGAGATGACTCTTTTACCCTTACAAATAAAGATGCAACAACAAGAACTTACAACAGAGTTGAGGGTTCGCATGCCAATATTAAAATTGGGTATCAACATTTTAAAAATAATCGAGTTGAACTCTACTACCGATATAATAATTTTGATACCAATGTTGGAGATATTGTAACAAAGACTTTTGGAATAAACTATGAATGGGCATTTTCTTCTCTTTCTACAAAAAAATTAACTCCCTATGCACTTATCGGGATAGGAGGAGGAGAGGCAAAGAGTAGTAGCATTAAAGCTCTAGATAATGCAGAGGTTGGAGAAGCTAATTTTGGTGTTGGCATACATTATTGCCTCAACGAACATATAGACTTTCAAGCGGGGTATGCACGTATTTATACAGGTTTCGATGCTTTTGATAATCAAACAACAGATAAAACATCTGCAATTGCTCAAGATAACTTTATCGTTGGTGCATCTTACAAATTTTAAGGATAAATCATGAAAAAAATAGATAAAAAATCACTTTTACTACTCTCTTTTGTAGTGACCTTTCATGGCTGTTCTTCATTAATTCCAAACTCTATGCTGCGAGCTTCTCATCAAGACATAGATACAAACCACGATGGATATGTAGATTTTCAAGAGTACTTAAAGACAGGAAGTGAGGAAGACGTAATGCACGAAGCAAAAGCAAAAGGGATGACTAAAAAGAAGTATCTACAATGGGATTTTAACCGAGCTGACGAGAATAAAGATGGTAAGGTGAGTGCACAAGAGTTTATTAATATGGCAAATAAAGAACTCTAAAATAGATGAAGAGTTAGCTTTAGTCTAGATGAATACTTTTATAAATATAAAAAGTATGACAACCTGCCATAAAATAGAATTTATCCAATTTTTTACCTTATAATATTTTTGTAACATAAGATATATAATAGGACTTTATAAATTGAAAATCCATATTGACATTGATTGCTTTTTTGCAAGTGCTGCTAGAATTGTTTCTCCTGAACTTGAACATAAACCTATAGCTATTGGTGGGAGGAGTGATACAAAGATTTTTTCTAAAGAGGCGAAAAATCAAACAGTTAACTTTGAAAACTCTGGCTCTTTTGTGCCTACTTTTTATAAGGCTTACGAGCCCAAAGATGACATAGATGGTTTTAAAGATGAAAATGGAAAAATCAGGGGTATTCTTACCACCTCGAGTTATGAAGCACGTGCTTTTGGAATTAAAACTGCCATGAGTATTCGTGAAGCCTTACTTCTTTGTCCTGAGCTTATTATAAAAGCTCCAAACATGTCATTGTACCAAGAACTTTCGCATAAATTACATGAATTTCTATGTTCTAAGATTCCTCTTGTTGAACAAGCGAGTATAGATGAGTTTTATGCAGATTTATCTGGTTGGGTAGAAGACAAAGACATCCCTATGTTTATAGATACCCTGCGCCATGAGATAAAAAACACTTTACAACTTCCTGTTTCTATAGGTGCTGCAAAAACTCGCTATATCGCTAAACTAGCCACAACCTATGCCAAACCTTTTGGGTGTAAAATCATCGAAGAACATAACTTTGATACTTTCGTAAATCCCATTGAAGTCGGTAACTTTGCAGGGATTGGTAAAAGTATGAAGAATAAACTTGCATCTGTTCATATACAGACACTTGGTGATTTACGGGCTAGACGAGGAACAGTTGAGTCTTGGGGTCCTTATGCAAAAGAACTGTATAAAAGAGTGAGTGGTTTAAGTGATGCTCCCATCATAACAACCCATAAACGCAAGTCTATAGGTATAAGTCGAACATTTGACCCCTTATACGATAGAAATGAGCTTCAACGCAGGGTTCATGTTTTAGCACGGCATTTAAGCTATGCCATCTTGAAACTAGATGTTATTCCAACTGTTTTTCATCTCAGTGTCTCTTATGAAATGAATCAAAATTCACACAAGAACATTTCTTTAGCTGAAATCTTTACAGAAAAAAAGTTTGACACACTCTGCCAAAATTTACTCAATTTTGCAGATACACAAAAAAGATTACGAGTGATTCGTTTGAGTATAAACTGTTCTAGTTTTACACGAGATTCTAAAAAGGAGTTATCACTCATAGGTTTTGCAGAGGAGCAGAAGATGTATACACTCACAAAATCAGTACAAAAGTTGAGACAACGATATGGCATCGACACCTTAAAGTTTGCAAGTGAAATGTAATTATTACACATTTACCAAAATTTTTCAACATCTTTTTGTAAAAAAGTATATGCACACTCTTTACAAATTTTATCTGGTGTAAGTATCTTTGTCTCTTGAAAGTGGGGCAAAAAATTTGTTTTTTCAAAATCAAACTGTTTTGCATTTTGTAAAAAAATCTTTTTCTTTGTTGTTTGCTGAGGTGCGACAATGTCAAAAATATTTTTTTGAACATCAAGTGCAATCACTTTTTGTATAATCGCCACTACATCATCACGATGGACATAGTTTGTTCGTGAATTGTAAGGGAGAAGTTTTCCTGCTGTGTATTTTCCCGCTATTCGATTATATCCCATTAAGCCACCCAAACGCAGGATAACAGCATTTTTACAAAGTTTTTGCAGTAACTCTTCTGCTTGTATAACTAACTTTTTGCCATTATAAAAGGAAATTGAGCTGAGAAATATTACTTGCGTTGTGGTTTTGAGTTTTGATAGACTCTCTTGGATGACTTCAAGATGGTTTTCTCTTGGTGCAATGCCAATGACAAATGTATCACAAAGGTAAAAGCCTTTTGCTTCATTCTCTTGTATATCTCGTGATAAGCAATTTACTTTCTCTTTGTAAAGTGCCTCTTTGAGTGCTTTACCTATCCAACCACAGCCAAGAATGGAAACAGTTTTATCGCTGTCGTTTCGCAACACTAAGAGAGAGCTTTTTTCTTCGCAGCCATCTTAATATAAATATGCAAAATCTCAATAGCCGCAGGGGTAATTCCGCTGATGTTCATCGCTGCTTGGAGTGTTGGAGGGGTGAAACTTGCGAGTTTTTCTTGTACTTCTTTACTTAATCCGCTTACACTTGTAAAGTCAAAACCTTCAGGAATTTTGATTTTGAGGTACTTCTTCATGCGGTGTATCTCTTCACTCTGCTTGTCAATGTAGCGAGCATATTTTCCCTCTACTAAAATCTCTTCTTGAATGTAGGGAGTAAATTTTTCGAGTTCTGGAACAAGTTTGAGCATTTTTTCCACATCAAAACTTTTACGAGCAACAAGTTGTTGGGCGGTTGAGACATCTTTTAAGGGTTGCTCATCCATAGAAGCTAAAAGGGCATTGAACTCTTTGTTTGGAGTGAATTTTGTCTCTTCTAAAAGCGTTGCACCGTAGCGAATCTGCTCATTTTTGAGCTGAATTTTTTCATACAGTGCATCATCTACAAGCCCTAAAGCATGCCCATAGCCACCAAGACGAGTATCGGCTGACTCTTCGCGTAAAAGGAGTCTATACTCCGCACGGGAGGTAAACATTCTATACGGCTCACTTGTCCCTTTTGTGACCAAATCATCTATCAAAACACCGATATATGCTTCCTCTCGTCCTAAAACGAGAGGCTCTTTTTTTTGTATACTCAAGCCTGCATTTATCCCTGCCATAAGACCTTGTGCAGCTGCTTCTTCATAACCTGTAGTTCCGTTAATCTGCCCTGCTAAGTAGAGTCCCGCGATTTTTTTAGTCTCTAGGGTATGTCGGAGTTCTCGAGGGTCAACAAAATCATACTCTATAGCATAGCCATAACGGACAATCTTTGCGTTTTCCATGCCCTTAACTGAGCGAATCATATCGCGTTGGACTTCTGGAGGCATAGAGGTACTCATTCCATTGATGTAGTACTCGGTGGCATCGGCAGTTTGTGGTTCTAAAAAGAGGTGGTGTCTGTCTTTGTCTGCAAATTTACTTACTTTATCCTCTATACTTGGACAGTAACGCGGGCTTTTCCCTTCGATTTGTCCTGTAAAAAGGGGCGCACGGTAGAAGTTGCCTTCTATAATATCGTGTGTTGTTTGGTTGGTGTAGGCGATAAAACAAGGGAGCTGTTTTTTGTTTTTGGCAAATGCTTCTCTGTCTGTTCTAAAACTAAAAGGGCTTGGGTTTACATCACCATCTTGCTCTTCCATCACAGAAAAATCAACACTTGTCGCATCAATCCTCGCACAAGTTCCCGTTTTGAGTCGTGCCATATCAAGTTTACAATCATCACGAAGAGAGTCGCTGAGGTTGATACTTGTTTGTTCTCCGTAGCGTCCAGCACTCTGTTGAATCTCGCCCACATGGATGATACCTTTGAGAAATGTCCCTGTGGTAATGATGACTTTTTGTGCGAAGTAGTCATTTAAAAGGTCTGTTTTGACTCCCTTCACCACACCATCTTCAATGATGAGGGATTGTACCATCTCTTGCGCGAGGTCGAGGTTTGGTGTGTTGAGGACAACATTACGAGCAATAACACGGTATCTGTCCATGTCAATCTGTGCGCGACTCCCACGAACGGCAGGACCTTTAGTTTGGTTTAAAATACGAAATTGAATTCCCGCTTCATCAGTGATAAGCCCCATCTGTCCACCGAGTGCATCAAGCTCACGGACAAGATGTCCTTTAGCGAGTCCGCCAACGGCAGGATTACATGAAGTTGCCCCTACATTCTCAGCAAGCATGGAAATCATAAGTGTTTTGTGACCCATGCGAGCAGAGGAGAGAGCTGCCTCTACACCAGCATGTCCACCACCAACTACTATTATGTCATAATTCATATTTTAAACCTTGTTCTTTTTCTTTAGCCGAATTTTAGCATTTTTGAGTATCATTTGCCTAATATTATAAGGGTTTTAGTATGAGTGAAGAATTATTTAAAGATTATGTCCCCCAAATTATGGTGTATGACCCCATAGTTGATGGCGGTTATGAGCATAAAATACGTGAAGAACATCTTCATGTGAAAGAGTATCTTTTAGAGAAAATTCGTAAAGCGAAAACAAAAGCTAAAGCAGGTGGAAAAGCCCTCTTTAGACAACCAATCAGAACGGAGAATGAAAAATAATGCTTCAAACAGCAAATATTGCCTATGGCAATGGTGAATACGAAACGGCTTTTAAACTTTTTAGTGTCTTAGCAGAGCAGGGCAATGCCGATGCACAAACTTCTTTAGGGTATATGTACCAGAATGGACAAGGGTGTGCAGTAGATGAGGTAAAAACCTTAGAGCTTTACACCAAAGCAGCAGAACAAAATCAACCCTATGCACTTTTTAATCTAGCGATTTTATATGAAAATGGCATTGGTGGGGTGGAGCATGACCAGTTTAAAGCACATGAACTTCATCTAAAAGCAGCAGAGCGAGAAGTCCCACCTGCTCAGTATGAAGTGGGCTTGATGTTAGAACGCGGTTTAGGCTGTGTACAAAACTACTCTGAGGCGGCTTTTTGGTATGAAGAGGCAGCAAAACGCGGACATTTAGAAGCCTTTAATAACCTTGGAGTGCTTTATAAAGATGGTTTGGGAGTTATGCAAGATGACCAAAAATGTTTTATCTGTTTTTCGCGTGCTTCTGAAGGTGGTTTAGCACAAGGGCATTATAACTTAGGGCTTTTATATGACCAAGGTGTAGGCTGTGAAATGGACAATGATAAAGCCCTTGACCTCTGCCGTAAAGCTGCTTATGCAGGACATGAACAAGCCAAAGAAATTATCAAAGGTCTGCAAGAAGATGGGAAGATAGTTTTTTAGTTGAATGATGTGCGGATAAATAATGTTTATATATGCTATTTATTCGTCATTTCGTGTTGCTAATTGTAACACAATTGTCTTTTTCCTATGACATTAGAGTTATTACCCCCCCCCATCTAACCATAAAAGTTGTATTATGCTAAACACAATCAAATTATCTTTATATAAAGAGTAGCTATGGCTGAACTTACATTTTTAGAGTCTGAGATTATTGTCTCAAAAACGGATATAAAAGGTCGTATAACTTATGGAAATGAGCTTTTTTTAAAACTTGCTGGTTATGCAGAAGCAGATATACTTGGAAAACCTCACAATATTGTGAGACATCCTGATATGCCACGGATTATTTTTAAACAACTGTGGGATTATATACAAGCGGGTAAAGAGATAAATGCTTATGTTGTGAACAAATCAAAAAATGGTGATCACTACTGGGTTTTAGCTAATGTAACCCCTTCTTATGACAGTAATGGAAAAATCGTTGCTTATTACTCTGTCAGAAGAAAACCAAGTGAACAGGCTCTAAAAGTCATCAAACCACTTTATAAAGAACTTCTTAATGCTGAAAAAAGGGGTGGTATGGATGCTTCATTGAAAATACTTGCTACTTTACTCGAAAAAAAAGGAGGTCGTTATGATAAATTCATCTTATCTCTCTAGGTTAGTAGCCTTAGGTTATGCAATCGTTGTTCTTTTTGTCGTTGGGTATGTTCTCAAGTATTTTATTGATGGATTTAGTGTTGTTGATACGGTTATGTTAGGGATTATTATCGTTGTTGCAGTATTGTTTAACAAAGCGATAGCAGGACTGAAAGCTTGTATGCAACGCTCTATATATGTTTTAAGAGAAGCTGTCAAAGGCAATCTTGAAGTACGTGCGACAGGTATTGTTGACCAAGGCGATGGAGGTGCTATGTGTCATGCTGTCAATAACCTTCTTGACCAGATGGAAACCTTTATGCGTGAGATGGGGACTTCAGTGCATTATGCAACAGAGCATGAGTACTTTAGAAAGTTTAATGCACAAGGATTAAACACTGCTTTTACTTTTGCGGGGGAGAATGTAAACAAAAGTATTGATGGCATGCATGAGAGCTATCTCGCACAGCAAAAATCTGATTTGGATGCTATTTTAAGTAGTGTCAATAAAAATGATGAACAACTGCATTCTCTGCAGACTAGTTTTAGTTCAAACACAGAAAGATTAGATGCTATTTCTCAAAAAGTAAAAGATTCAACACAAATGAGTGTTGCACGGGCAGAAGAAGCGGAAGGTGTGGGAGAAAAACTTTCAGGACTCAATGAGCTTTTAGACTCCAATGCCCAATCAACACTCTCTCTTGAAGATAGAACCAAAGAGATAACAGAGGTTATAAATCTCATTAGCGACATATCTGACCAAACCAATCTTCTTGCTTTAAATGCAGCTATAGAAGCTGCACGTGCAGGAGAACATGGACGAGGTTTTGCAGTGGTTGCAGATGAGGTAAGAAAACTCGCAGAGCGAACACAAAAAGCAACGGGTGAGATAAAAGCAACTGTGCAAGTCTTGCAACAAGAGAGTATGGAAATGAGCCAAAGTTCAGAATCTATGCGAGATGTTGTCAAAGAGTTTAGTGAGCTTATGGCTACATTTGCCGAGAGTATGAATGAACTTAGGGAGTCAAATGAGGTTATAGACAAAGATATTCGAGGGATTCATAGTCGAATCCTTGTAAATCTTATCATGATAGACCATATCTTGTTTAAAACAAATGCATACACCGCTATAAATCTTGGAAAAATAACAACAAACTTTGGAAGTCATCATGAGTGTCGTCTTGGTCAGTGGTATGAAGGCAAAGGCAAAGAGATTTTTGAAAATACTCCAAGCTATAAAGAGATAGATAGACCCCATGCAATTGTGCATAATAATGTGATATCTGCTATGAAGTGTGTGAATGGAACAGATGGTTGTGTTGCAAATAAAAATGTAATTATCAAAGATTTTACAGAGATGGAGCAGGCAAGTAGTGAGCTTTTTGTTTTACTAGACACTATGATAGATGAAGTGCATTGACATTTATGGTAAAGATTTAGATATAATCTCATAAAAAAGAGAAGATTATAGATGTTTACAGGTCTTATTCGTGAAATCGCAGCTGTTAAAAGTTTTTCTGGAAGTAGTTTGTCTTTACGGGCAAAATACAAAGCAAATATTGGCGATAGTATTGCCATCAATGGAGCTTGTTTAACGGTTGTGAGTATGGAAAATGATGGTTTTAGTGTAGAACTCTCCCCTGAGAGTCAAAGTGTCCTTGCGATGGAGAACTACAAAAATGAAGTCCATATTGAACCTGCTATGAAAATGGGCGATCGATTTGAAGGGCATGTTGTGCAGGGGCATGTTGATTGCATCGGCACAATTACCCAGATAAAAAACAATGGAAACTCTTATGATGTTTTTGTTGGCGTAGATACAAAGTATATTCCTTTTGTTGTACCTAAAGGCTCTATCACGATTGATGGTGTGAGTTTGACGGTCAATGAGGTGAAAGACAATATCTTTCGACTTACTATTATCCCCCATACTATGCAAGAAACCCTCTTTAGAAACTACAAAAAAGGCTCAAAAGTCAATGTAGAAACAGATATGTTCGCCCGTTATGTCTCGCACATCATTGCGCATCAAAAGAATGTAGATGTCCTCTCGTGGGATGAAGTAGATGCAATAAGTGCAAATTTTTGAAAGATAAAATTCTCAAAAATAACTTTGGACATAATAGCTTTCGAGAGCTTCAAGAAGAGGGTGTTGATGCTATCTTAGAAGGACGAGATTTACTGATGATTTTACCTACTGGTGGGGGGAAGAGTCTTGTTTTTCAACTCCCTACTATGATGATGGATGGTATTACCATTGTGATTTCACCACTTATAGCACTGATGCAAGACCAAGTAGCAGCACTCAAAGCACAACAAATTAGTGCGGAGATGCTGAGTTCTGCACAGAGTTTTGATGAGGTAAATTCCATTATAGAGAGTTTACATCGTGCTGAAGTGAAGTTTCTTTATCTCTCTCCTGAAAGACTTAATAACGGCTCTACTCTTCAACTTCTCCATACCCTAAACATTAACTTCTTTGTCATAGATGAAGCCCATTGTATCTCGCAATGGGGGCATGAATTTCGTGATGATTATCGTGCTTTAGGTAACTTAAAAGAGAACTTTCCCGACAAAACAATCGCTGCATTTACAGCAACAAGTACCGATAATGTTACAGAAGATATTATGCGAGAATTGCGACTTCAAAAGCCACTTTTACTCAAAGGAAAAGTGTTTCGTAAGAACATCTTTATCTCTGCACAAAGAAGAGTGAGTAATGGGCATGCACAACTCAAAAACTTTCTTTCTCGACATACAAATGAGAGTGGCATTATCTATGTGAGTTCGCGTAAAAAGACAGAAGAATTGAGTGCTTTTTTAAACCAAAATGGCTACAAAGCTTTGCCATACCATGCAGGCTTACCCCAACAGGTACGTGAGCAAAATTTTAAAATTTTTGTCAATGATAATGTAGACATTATGGTAGCGACCATTGCATTTGGGATGGGAATAGATAAGAGTGATATCCGTTTTGTGGTGCATATGTCTTTGCCAAAATCACAAGAGAACTACTATCAAGAGATAGGACGAGCAGGACGAGATGCTGAAGATAGTGAGGTTTTACTTCTGTTTAATGCAGGCGATATCGTTCTACATAAAAGATTTTTAAATGATATAGCAAACACAGAGTATAAAGCACACTTAGATACGAAAATAGATAAGATTTACAAGTATGCCACAAGTGAAGTTTGCTTCCATAAACAACTTGCAGAGTACTTTGATGATACTTTAGAACCGTGTAAAAGTAGGTGCGATAACTGCCTTAGTTCTGATGATAAACGCCAAGATATTACGACTGAAGCACAAATGATTTTAAGTACCATTTATAAAACACAGCAAGGTTTTGGAAAAAATTATATCATAGATGTTTTGCGAGGTTCTAAAGAGCATAAAATCTTAGCCAATGGTGCCGATAAGCTTTCGGTGTATGGGATAGGATTAAATCTCAGTAAAAAAGAGTGGTTCGTGATAGTTGAGCGTCTTTTGGAGTTGAAAATCATTATGCTTGGAGATTTTAGTGTTTTAGAACTTACAAATGATGCTATAGAGATTTTGAAATCTTTACAAACGGTAGATATTAAACAGTCGCGTTTAGAGATAAATGTCAAAGAGAAAAAGGTAAAACAAGCACAAGAGTTTGCGTATGATGAGGAACTTTTTGAAACGCTTCGCATAAAACGCAGTGAACTTGCGAGTGAACTCGGTGTACCTGCCTATATCATCTTTAGTGACAAAACACTCAAACATCTTGCCGATGAGAAACCTTTTGATAAGCCTTCTATGCTTAGTGTGAATGGGATTGGCCTAAAAAAATACGAGCAATATGGTGAAGATTTTTTAGATATAATTAATAATGGAGTATAAATAATGAATGAAATGTACAACATGGGACTCTCTATCCACTCCCTAGGCACAGTTGTTTTTTTGGGGGTACTTGCTCTCAATATAGTGATGATAAAACAAGCTACTTCCTACCCGAAATATAGACGCTTGCATAGTATATTTTTACTGCCTCTCACAGTGAGTATTTTAGGGGTGGCTCTTTTTACTGGGGTCATTATGATGGCAGCAAAGCATTTAGATTTTACCATTGCGAATCTTGTGATGATATTTATCTCTCTCATTTTAATATATTTGGAAAGAAAACGAACGAAGGCTTTGGTCGCATATAAAACTTTAGGGGTGAAAATTTTAGCTATAGAGATAGTACTTGTCCTTCTCATATCTCTTTGGATGTGGTTTGTATGATATACCTTTTTGATGCAAATGCAGGCAAAGAGCATCTAGTCCTTAAAGGCGAAACACATAAATACCTTGTAAAAGTTCTTCACCATAGTGTAGGGGATATACTTAAACTGAGAAATAAAGACTCCATCGAAACTTTACATCTATATGAAATCGTGAGTATTGAAGGGAGAAGTTTGACACTACATCTCATTGAGAGTAAAAGAAACGAAATCAATCCTCAAAAAAAATTACATATTGGCTGGTGCGTAATCGAGAGTAAGTCCATTGAAAAAATGCTTCCAAGTTTAAATGAAATAGGGGTAAGTCGTATCTCCTTTATCTATTGTGAGAGAAGTCAGAAGAACTTTAAGCCTGATTTTAAACGATTTGAACGTATTTTAGAAGCTTCTATGCAACAATCTGGCAGAACACATACAATGGAACTCGATACATACAAAAATGTACATCAGTTTATAGAAGAGTTTCCAGAGACAAAAGTGTTTGATTTTAGTGATATGGTTTTAGAAGGAGATAGTAACTTTGAGCAAGTACTAGTAGGGTGTGAAGGGGGCTTCTCTCAAGATGAAAAAGAGTTTTTAAAAAGTCAAGATGTCTTTAGACTCAACACCCCAATGATACTGCGTTCTGAGAGTGCGGTTATGGCAGTATCGAGTAAAATTTTACTTTAAAGAAATTTTAGTTATAATCACAACTCTAAAAATCTGCCCCCATACGGATTTAAAAAACTATATAGATATACGTACATACGACGTGTATCAAAAGGCAAACAAATGAAAAAAGATTTACACCCTAACTTTGTAACGTGTACAGTAACTTGTGCATGTGGAAACACTTTTGAGAACAAAGCAGCTCAAGATACACTTAGAATTGACATCTGTAACGAATGTCATCCATTTTTTACTGGTTCTGAGAGAATGGTTGATACTGCTGGACGTATTGAAAAATTCAATGCACGTTACGCTAAAAAGTAATCTTTAAGATTTGCTTACTCTCGTTCCAACTCCGATTGGAAACATCGGCGATATGTCACTTCGAGCTATTGAAGCTCTGAGTGAAGCCGATACTCTACTCTGCGAAGACACTCGTGTTACAAAAAAACTCATCCACATTTTAAAAGAACGGTACCAAACTCTTTTTAAAGAAAATCAAGAATTTATCTCTCTGCACTCTCATAATGAACAGGCTTTTGTTGAAAAACTCGAACCCTCATTTTTTGAGCAAAATGTTGTTTATGCAAGTGATGCAGGAATGCCAGGGGTAAGTGACCCTGGACAAGTGCTTGTGGCATACTGTTTGAAAGAAGGGATTGCTTATGATGTACTTCCTGGTGCAAATGCGGTACTGACCGCATTTGTTGCAAGTGGTTTCGTAGAAACACAGATGCTCTTTTTGGGCTTTTTAGACCATAAAGGAAGTAGCAGAAGTGCAGGATTACAACAAGCATTGCATAATGGTTTTACAAGCATACTTTATGAATCTCCTCATAGACTCGAAAAGCTCCTTTTAGAGATAGAAGCAGAAGTACCAGAGCGGGAACTGTTTTTGGCAAAAGAACTTACAAAGAAGTATCAAAAATATTTTCGAGGGACTGCTACAGCTGCCTTGAACGAGTTAAAGGGTAACTTTAGAGGTGAGTGGGTTGTCGTGATTCGAGCGAGTCAAGCACAGAGTGCTTCGGCGATTACTCAAAAAGATATTTTAGGTTTAGACCTTCCTAAAAAAGTACAAGCAAAACTCATCAGTAAAATTACAGGTGAAAATACAAAAGTTTGTTATCAAAGGCTTTTATCGCTATAATTATTTATAAAAAAATTGGAGTGACAGATGCAAAGTATTTACAAAGATGCAAAATCAGAAGAGTGGCATTTTCCAGAGGCAAGTTATATTCTGAGTGAAACAGATGCAAAGGGTTTGATTCTTTATGCAAATGATTTGTTTTGTGAGATTGCAGGATACACCATAGAGGAACTCATTGGAAAACCGCATAACATAGTTCGACACCCTGATATGCCTCGCATTGCGTTTAAAGGTCTTTGGGATGATATACAAACAAAGGGTTTTTGGAATGGTACGGTAAAAAACCTTCGTAAAGATGGTGGATACTACTGGGTCGATGCAACCGTTTTGCGTAAGGTAAATAGTGATGGAAGTATCTCTTATCTGTCGATTAGAAGAGTTCCCAATCGTTCTACTGTTGATGAATGTGTCGTATTGTATGCCAAACTACGAAGTAAAGAGTAAATATTTAGAATTTTTAGATAAAATACTTTTATGTTAATATATGCAAAACAACCAATTTATTATTTAATCAACAAATATCCAAAAAAGATAAAAAAACTCTATCTTGCTAAAGAGATAGAGAAAAAAGAGTACTCGCGTCTGATGAAAATGGGCTTTGAGATAAAACGCATTCCTAATGAAGCGGCACAAAAAATGTGTAAAAATGCCTCACATCAAGGTTTTCTAGCAGAAGTCGATACAATCATCTTACAGCCTTATGATTTCTTCTTAGATAAAAAGTTTGTCCTCATTCTCTCTGGTCTCACAGACATTGGCAATATCGGGGCTATTGTTCGGAGTGCTTATGCTTTAGGTGTGGATGCCATCATAGCGTGTGGTGTAAAATCACTGCCTTTAGAGCATATCGTGCGTACAAGTACTGGGGCATTGTATGATATGCCTTTTGCGATTGAAAATAACATCCATGATGTCTTAAATGACTTTAAAATGTCAGGATTTACTTCGTATGGTGCAGATATGAGCGGACAAGATATACGAGAAACTCGCATTGACAAGAAAAAAGTTTTAGTTTTAGGTAGTGAGGGAGAAGGTCTATCCTCTCGTGTCGTCTCAAAGCTAGATTGCCCTGTCAGTATAAAAATGAAACATGATTTTGACTCACTCAATGTCAGTGTAGCAGCAGGAATTTTGATGGATAGGATGCATTCGTGAATAAAGATTTGAAAAAGCTCAAAATTATAGGTGCTCAGAAGATACATGAAGATACTCACATAGCATTAGGCTATGTTCAAAGTGTGATTCATGCAAGTTTTGAAGGATTGACAAAAATCCAATTTGTAGGATTTATTTCTATTTTGGAAAGAGAATATAATCTTGATTTATCAGCACTCAAGGCAAGGGGTATAAGCTACTTTGAAGAGGAAGAGACACCGAGAAGTAAAGTGTTTGTGATTCCTGAGCGAAAAAAAAGCTTTACAGGTTTGTATGTTTTTATAGTGCTTGTGATATTTTCTTTAGCCATTTATGCAACTGTAGAGTATAAAAAAGAGAATTTAACATCAGAACCACTCGCTAATCATACCATTCTTGATGCACAGAAAAAAATCACGGTGAAAAAAGTTGCTATACCTCTTGAAGAAAACCTTACAAAAGAAACCAACACTACACAAGAAGTAAATAGCTCTGTAGTAAAAGAAGTAGTACCTCAAGTGCCTGTGCTAAAACCGATTGTTGAGAAAAAACCAGTGATTGTGGCTCCCAAAAAAGTGATTCAAAAGAAACACTCTTTTGTTATTAAACCAAGGTCTCGAGTTTGGATTGGGTATATCAACCTTACGGATAAAAAGAAAAAACAAGCTATAATTAAACATATCTTGACATTAGATGCAAGTAAAGAGTGGTTAATTTCTGCAGGACATGGCAATATAAATATTGTACTTGATGGAAAAACAAAACACTTTTCCTCTGCTCAAAGTGTCCGCTACTTGTATAAAAATGGGAGTTTGAAAAAATTATCGATTGCAGAATTTAAAAAATTAAATAATGGTCGCTTATGGTAAAGTATGTACTCCTTTTTTGTCTCTTGATTGGCGTCTCTTTTGCTGATGATGCAACCTTTGAAGAAGATGTTTTATCGCAAAAGATTGCATCTTTGCTGGGCGAAACTGTATATGCAAAAAAAATCAATTTTATCAATGTAATTTTTGAACCAAAATCTGCTTTTTATACTAATGATAGGGTCAATATTATTAAAGTAGTGAAAACTTTAGAAGACAACGGTCTTTTAAAGCTCTTTTTTAAACAACCTCAAGCATTACATCTCCATTTTAAAACAGCAGGAACACCGCTCTTTTTTGTAAAAATTATGAGTGACACCTTACGTAACATTGGTTACTATCGCTATGTAACCACTTCTTCTTCTTTGGATACTTCCGCATTTACATGGAATATCGCTTTAAGTGCTGAGTATGCAACAGACCCTATAATTTTACAAAACGAATTGAAAAAATCAGGCTCTTTTATCATTGATATAGAAAGAAAATCGACAGATGATTGGACATATACGATTGATATGAGTGGTGCCTCTTTAAATTTAATACATCTTCATGTAGGTAAAGAGGTGCAACTCAAGCACTCTTTATATGCCCATTGGCTTGACTGCTCACAAATCGATGTGCTTACTTTAAAAAGTACAAGAAGAAATCATTGGTACCCTTATATCGCCTTTTATGATGCTTCTTTACATCTTTTAGAAGTGCTACAAAAAGATAAAAAACAGACACTTTTGCAAATCAATATCCCTTCACAAGCAAAATATATAAAAATATCAGATATGTATACTTTAAAGAATGTCAAAGATGGCTTGATTTTAAGCCCTAAAGGTACAAGATAGATTAAACATTTTTAGCTAAAATAGCAATAATAATTTAGCTAGGACTATAAAATGTTTGATGAGATAAAATTCAACAGAGTTGAGAGACTTCCAAAGTATGTTTTTGCAGAAGTCAATGACATAAAGATGAAAGAACGCCGCGCGGGAAAAGATGTGATAGACTTTTCTATGGGAAATCCTGATGGAGATACTCCTGAACATATTCGTGAGAAACTTGTAGAATCAGCACAAAAAACAAAAACGCATGGTTACTCTGTTTCACGAGGTATCCCCAAACTTTTACAAGCGATTGCTGATTGGTATGAACGCCGTTATGACTGTGTTTTAGACCCTGAGACTGAGTGTGTGGCAACAATGGGTTCAAAAGAGGGCTATGCACACCTTACCTATGCTATCACAAATCCAGGGGATGTCGCTGTCGTGCCAGACCCAACATACCCTATCCATGAGTACTCTTTCATCTTAGCTGGTGGAAATGTTGTTAAGTTTGGGATAGAATTTGATGAAGATTATAAGGTAGATGAAGATAAATTCTTTGAGAGTTTAGAACGTGTTTTTAAAGAGTCTTCACCAAAACCAAAATATGTTCTTGTAAATTTCCCACACAATCCTTCAACAGCAACCGTAACTCCAGAATTTTATGTACGTTTAGTTGCTATGGCAAAAGAGAAAAGATTTTACATTATCTCCGATATTGCTTATGGTGACATAACTTTTGGAGGGTATAAAACACCTTCTATCATGTCTGTCCCCGGTGCAAAAGATGTAGCAGTAGAGTCTTTTACTCTCTCTAAGTCTTACAATATGGCAGGCTGGCGTGTTGGCTTTTTTGTAGGAAATCCTAAACTTATAGGGGCTTTGCAAAAGATAAAATCGTGGTTGGATTATGGGATGTTTACCCCTATTCAAGTTGCTGCAACGGTCGCTCTTAATGGAGACCAACAGTGTGTGCAAGATATCACAGATAAGTATGATCACCGTCAAGATGTGCTGATAGAAGCATTTCATAGAGCAGGCTGGCACATACGCAAAAATCAAGCAAGTATGTTTTCATGGGCAAAGATTCCTGAGTGTGCAGCACATCTAGGCTCTTTAGAGTTTTCTAAACGCCTCCTCACCGAGGCAGGTGTTGCCGTAGCTCCGGGGATAGGTTTTGGAGCATATGGTGAAGGCTATGTCCGTATCGCGCTGATAGAAAATGACAATCGTATCCGCCAAGCGGCAAAAAATATCAAACAGTTTTTAAAACAGTTTGACTGTGAAGGTAAAAAATAGATGATTAAAGTTGGAATAATTGGTGTTGGAACGGTAGGGACAAGTGTCGCAGAGATTTTACGAGACAATGCAGATGTGATTTCTGCTCGTGCAGGTGTGGACATCATTGTCAAGAGTGGTGTTGTAAAAAATCTGAGCAAAGAGAGAGGTTTAGATATCATTATCACTGATAATGTTGATGATATTTTAAATGATGCTGAGATAGACATTGTTGTAGAACTCATGGGCGGAGTGGATGAGCCTTTTGAAGTAGTTAAACGTGCATTAAATGCAGGCAAAGCCGTAGTGACGGCAAACAAGGCACTTCTTGCATACCATCGTTATGAACTTCAAACGATTGCAAAAGATATTGCATTTGAGTATGAAGCCAGTGTTGCAGGAGGTATCCCTATCATCAATGCACTTCGTGATGGGCTTTCAGCAAATCATATAGAGTCTATCATGGGCATTATGAATGGGACTTGTAACTACATGATGACAGAGATGACAAACAATGGTGTGAGTTATGATACAATCTTGCAAGAGGCACAAGAGTTAGGCTATGCAGAAGCAGACCCTACGTTTGATGTGGGTGGATTTGATGCCGCGCATAAACTGCTTATCTTAGCTTCTATTGCCTATGGAATTGATGCAAAACCTGAAGATATTCTCATAGAGGGAATTGATAATGTCCGAAGTGAAGATATCGCTTTTGCCAAAGAGTTTGGCTATGCGATTAAGCTACTAGGCATTGCTAAAAAAGATGAGGATGAAGTAGAACTACGTGTACATGCGTGTCTCATCAAACAAGAAGAGATGATAGCGAAAATTGATGGTGTGATGAATGCTATCTCTGTGGTTGGCGATAAAGTAGGTGAAACACTCTACTATGGAGCTGGAGCGGGTGGAGATGCAACAGCTTCTGCTGTAGTTGCTAACATCATCGACATCGCAAGAAGTGGAAAATCAACACCAATGCTCGGCTTTAATCGCCCTATGGAAGGAAGTCAATTGACTCTCAAACCAAGTGCCGATATTGTCTCAAAATACTACTTACGAGTCAATGTTTCAGACAAGGCAGGTGTTTTAGCAAAACTCACAAAAATCTATGAAACACACAATATCTCCATCGAGACGATGTTACAACGCCCATCACAAAATGAGAGTGCAAATTTACTCATTTCGACACATGAAGCCAAAGAGAGTGATATTCAAGCGATGATAAATGAGCTTGAACAACTTGACTTTGTCAATGCCCGTCCTGTGATGATTCGGATAGTATAGGATTTATGAAAATCCTCATTACTGGGGCAAGCTCTGGCCTAGGGGCTGAGTTCGCTCGTCAATATGCAAGTTTAGATAATGAGCTTGTTCTTCTGGCTCGTCGTGAGCAAAATCTTCTCTCTTTAAAAAATGAACTCCAAAGTAGTTGTAAAAATATAGAAATTATTACAGTTGATGTGACAGATTTTCCCACCTTACAAGCAAAAATCAAAACGATACAAGATATAGATATGGTCATCTTAAATGCAGGTATTTCGCTTGGGCATAAAGGAGATATTCCCACCATAGAACAGTTTGAAAATCTTTTTGATGTCAATGTCCTCTCAGCCCATGCAATTTTGGAGATTTTACTGCCACAGTTTCGAGACAAACGCAAAGGGACAATAGTCTTTATCTCCTCTTTAGCTTCTCTGTTTTCAATGCCGACTTCTAAAGTGTACTCTGCTTCAAAACGCGCAGTCAATGCTTATGCAGAAGGGATTCGATATAAGTATAAACCCTATGGGGTGAAAGTGATTACTCTTTTACCAGGATTTATAAAAAGTGAAATGACAGATAAAAATGAGTTTACAATGCCTTTTCTTTTACAAACACAAGAAGGAGTGAGCCGTATGAAGCGAGCGATAGAGAGAGGTAAAGAGTGCTATGCTTTTCCCTTTAGATTTTACTTAATCATCCGCTTTTTAAATCTACTTCCATCCCTTTTAAGAGAGAAAATTGTACACTACAAAAAATAGTTTTAGGATAACTTGATGGAAAATATAGAAACAATTGATAGTGTGTGTGCCTACTGTGGTGTTGGCTGTGATATAGCCGCTCATGTAGATACAAAAGAGAATAAAATCAAAAAGATTTTTGCACACCCAGATGGTGTTGTTTCGCAAGGAAACCTTTGTGTCAAGGGAAAATATGGTTATGATTTTGTGGACTCTGAAGAGAGACTCAAAATGCCACGTATCAAAAAAAGCTTTTTAGAAAAAAATCCAGCGATTAAAGATGCCCTCTCTGCAAAAATCACGGACTTAGATGCTATTTGGTACGAGACAGATTTGGAGAGTGCTACGACTGCGGCAAGTATGAAACTCAAAGAGATTCAAGCCGAGTATGGGAGAAAATCTGTCTGTTCTTTAGGTGGGGCAAGAAGCTCGTGTGAGAGTGCTTTCTTCTTCCAAAAATTTACTCGTGAAACCCTCAACTCCCCGCATGTTGATAACTGTGCAAGAGTATGCCACTCCCCATCACTCAAGGGAATGCGTATGACCATAGGCGAGGGAGCCGCGACAAACCCTTATAATGACATCTATAACTGCGAATTTATGGTTGTTTTTGGTTCAAATACGACAGAAGCCCATCCTATCATTGCCAATCGTATGCTCGATATGGCACGCAAACATGATAATCTTGCTACTTTTGATGTTCGTGAGATAAAGCTTCACCGATTTTCAAAGTACAAAGCAATTATTCCTCATGAAGCAAACCTACTTGTCCTCAATATGCTTGCTTTTGTTATCATAGATGAAGAGCTTTATAGTGAAGATTTTTTAGCAGATAGAACGAAAGGCTTTTTAGATTTTAAAGCAAAAATCTTAGCAGACCCTTATGCAAATCCTAACTATTTTAAAGAGATTGAAGGGTATGAGTACCTAGCGAAGATGATTCCAAAGATTGCTCGTGAGTATGCTTTGAAGAAGTCTATGATATTTTGGGGACTGGGGATTACAGAACACACAGATGGCTCGTATGCTGTTATGGCTATCACACATTTGGCTTTGATGACGGGTAATATTGGAAAACCAGGAGCAGGACTTATGCCACTACGGGGGCAAACAAACGTTCAAGGTGTTTGTGATATGGGAATGCTACCTTACTATGCCCCTGATTATCAGACACCAAAAGAGATAGGTTTGATGACACCACAACTTGTGGATGGAATGATAGACGGGAGTATTAAAGCGGTTTTAAACATTGGTGAAGACTTAACACATATCCATCCAAATCTCAACAAAATTACGAAAGCATTTGAAAATTTAGAGCTTATTTTTGTGCAAGAGTTATTTATGACAGACATCGCAGAGCGAGCAGATATTGTAGTAGGAGTAAAATCAATTTATGAGAAAACAGGAGTCTATGTCAATGCAATGCGTCGTCTGCACCTCTCACAGCCTTTAGTCAAATCAGACTTGCCAGATGATTGGGAAGTACTCAAACTCCTTGATAACAAAATGGGTGGAGATTCCACTTATGAGTCAAGTAAAGATGTTTGGGAAGATGTACAAAAAACAGCCTATAGACGTTTCTCAGGTGCGGACTATCATCGCTTAGAAAAACATAGAAAACGCGGACTCCAATGGCCTGTACATACAGAAGATACCCCGATTTTACATCAGCTCGATTTTCGAACTGATGATGGTTTGGGTGCTTTTCATTACCACCAGTATAGGCTTCGTGGTATGGTAGAAGAGATAACAAACAAACAACTCATAGGTTATCATCTCACGACAGGTAGGGCTTTGCAACACTATAACAACTCAGCACAAACAAAATACACGGAGCGTTTGAATAAACGTTATGCTGAAGATATTTTACTTGTCCATGAAGAAGATGCAGCAGATTTTACAAGTGAAAAAGTCATTTTAAAAACAGAGTATGGACAAACAAATCCAATAAAGATAAAATTTACAGATAAAGTGAAACCAAAAACACTCTATGCCACTTTTCACTATGCCGATACAAAACTCAACAACATTTTTGGAGATAAGAGTGATGAACTCATTTTAACGGCTGCATTTAAGTCTATTCAGGTTGAAGTTATAAACTGTTGATATATATTTTAAGAAAATAATTTGTAAGATATTAAAGGGGAATGGAGATGGTAGAAATTAAAGTAGGTGAGTTTTTACGTCGTCATATTGATAATATTATAGAATTATGTAAAAATGATTATCAGTGTTTTATAGATTTACAAAGTACTTCATATTGTAGTAATACTTTTGGTCTTTTGAGTAGATATAGCCTTTTATTAGAGTATGATGAGATAAGAGATAGAGGGATTTTTAATCGTTATTATAAAAATGATTATCTAGTTCAAGGGAAAACTTTAAGAGTTTGTTCCCAATTTGGTGGGAACCATCTCATACATGGTATGAGTGCATCAGCTTATCATGGAAAACAACTACTTTTTTTCTTTCAAGAGAAAGGTATATTGTTAGATGAATTTAAAAATAAAGAGTTATCTTTTATCGTTGCATCATCAAAAGAAAGTTCTCAAAAAAAAGATAATAACAGCCAAAATAGCCAACTAAACCAAATACTCTACGGACCTCCAGGCACGGGAAAAACATACAATACAATTAACAGAGCATTAGAGATAATGGATGGAGAAGTATCTCAAGATAGAGCTAAAGCTAAGGCTAGATTTGAAGAGCTTAGTAGTGCGGGGCAGATAGAGTTTGTTACTTTTCATCAATCTTATGGGTATGAGGAGTTTGTTGAGGGGATAAAGGCAAATAGTGTTGATGGGAATATCTCTTATAATGTTGAGGGTGGGATTTTTAAGAAGTTGAGCGTAAAAGCAAGTAGTGATGATTTAGATTTTAGTAATACTAATGAGTTTGATAATTTATACAGTGAATATGTAAGAAAGTTTGATTTCTTTAATGATGAAGATGCAATAGGTACGGTATATAAAACAAAAAGAGGTAATGAATTTAAAGTATTTAAAAATTCTAACTCTTTGGTAGTTAAAGCCAATACTACTTATATTTCACTCTCATGTGACTTACTTAAAAGAACTATAGCAGAGGGTAAACCACCATATTATGACTCTTATGTAAATATTATTTTACCAGATATTTTACAAGGTAGAGAGATTAAGATAGAGAAAAATACTAAAGTAAAAAACTATATCCTAATAATAGACGAAATAAACAGAGGCAATATCTCAAAAATCTTTGGAGAGCTCATAACTCTCATAGAACCCTCCAAACGTATAGGTGCAGAGGAAGAGATACAACTGTGTTTACCATACTCAAATGATATGTTTGGAGTACCTTTAAATCTTTACATCATAGGCACAATGAATACAGCCGACAGAAGTATTGCGCTTATGGATACAGCATTAAGACGGCGTTTTGAATTTGTAGAAATGATGCCAAATGCAGAACTTTTAGATTTTGAAGTTGCGGGTGTGAACTTAAAGGCATTACTTCAAAAGATAAATGCAAGAGTGGAGTATCTTTACGATAGAGACCATACTATTGGTCATGCTTATTTTATGGAATTAGATGAGTATTCCTCTTTGTATGACTTAAATGCTGTAATGAAAAACAAAATTATTCCCTTACTTCAAGAGTACTTTTATGATGATTGGGAAAAAATAAAACTTGTTTTAAATGATGGATTTATCGAAAAAGACAAAAGTAAAGCAACACAAATATTTGATATTGATATGGATGATGAATATATTGAAGATGAGAAATCTGTGTATAGTGTAGCTAAGGATTTTACTAAAGAGTCATATAGAAAAATTTATGATAAAATTTGAGATAAAAGAGATGGAGAAGGAATATGCAAGCGATTAAACTAACTATTGAAGATAGTATTTATAGCCGATTCATGGGACTTTTAGAGATATTGCCAAAGGGGAGTGTGACTATTGAACCTGTGGAAGATACTTATCCTAGTGAAGTCGTTGTGAGTAGTGTTGCTGAAGTTCGTGCCAGAGTTTATGCAGCAGAACAGCAAGAAGGAATAGGAGAAGCAGAGTACGAGAAAATGATGAAGACATTTTTTAAAGAAGAGTTGGGTGTTGATAGATGATGATTGAAAAAAAGCCAAAATATATTTTTGGTTTGTTAAAGATTCTCAAATATATTTCAAAAGATAAAAAGACTCCTGCTGTGAAGTTTGAAAAAGAGTTAAATGAGATGCTTATGCTTCTCAAAGATAATCCACAAATGTGTAGAAAATCATATTATTTTGACGATGAAAGATATAGAGACTTAATCTATAGTGCTTATACAATAATATATAAAATTGAAGAAGAAAAAATATTGATACTAGAGATTTTTAAGTGGCAAAACAGATAGTTCTTAAAGAATATGATTTCTTACAGACAAAAGATACTACACAAAAAAACTATATAGATACAACGACATTTACTCAACTTGAAAATTTTGTCTTGCAAAATGAAGAAACAGCTAATTACCTCAAACTCACAACAAAAAAAGGCTTTGGTAAGGTTCTCCAAGCACAAAACTATGTTGGGCTGCTACAAACAAAAAATGGCATAACAATAGAGATACTTCCAAAGATAAAAAAGATTACTTCTGTTGAGGAGTCAAAAAACATTTTACTAAAGATGTTACGAACATTGAAAAAATCTCCTTTCAAAAACTTTCACAAAGCAGAATTAAAATCATCAAAAATGCCACTTTTAGAGATTTTTATATCTATGTTTTTAGAAGAACTTGCAACTCTTGTAAGAAAAGGCATAAAGAGTGAGTATGTTTCAAAGGAAAAAAATCTACACTTCTTAAAGGGTAAACTTAAAATGAGTGAGCAGATAAAACACAATGCCATTCATAAAGAGAGATTTTTTGTAGAATATGAAGAGTTTTTGAACGATAGAGTAGAAAATAGACTCATAAAAACTACACTAGAATTTCTTTATAAAAAATCTAAATTTACGAAAAATCAGCAACTTATAAGAGAGTTTCTCTTTATCTTTGATGATGTTAAATGCAGTTACGATATAAAAACAGATTTTTCAAAAGTCAGGATAGATAGGCAGATGAGAGTGTATGAACAGGTACTTATCTACTCAAAAACCTTTCTTTTAGAGAATTCTTTTTCTCCTTATCGTGGAAAAGATATGGCATTTGCACTTCTTTTTGATATGAATTTACTTTTTGAGTCTTACGTAGGAGTTTATCTCAAGAAAAAAGGTTTTGAGGTAAAGAACCAAGATAAGGGAAAGTATCTTGTTGCAATGCCAAATAAGTTTGCCCTCCGTCCTGATTTTGTTATAAACAAAGGAACAGCACAAGAGAGAATAGCAGATACGAAGTATAAAAATATTGACTCCTATAAAAATATTAGCCAGTCTGATATGTACCAACTTTATGCTTATGGAACAAAATATGAAAATACAAAGCAACTGTATCTGATTTATCCAAAGAGTTGTAATGTTCATTTAGAGAGGTGTAGTTACATACAAAATGAGTTGCATCTTGATGTATTATTCTTTGATTTAACTTTAGGGTTTGAACAAGATATTGGGATAAAAAAATGAGTAGAGCAAAAGGAAATATAGCAGAAAAAAAAGCTGTGGATTTTTTGGAAAGTGAGGGTTTTGATGTTATAGAGCAAAACTTTTACTCTCGATTTGGTGAAATAGATATTATTGTAACTAAAGAGGATGTGCTACATTTTATAGAGGTAAAGAGTGGAGCAGATTTTGAGCTTGCTGTTCAAAATATTACGCCGAGGAAACTTGCAAAAATCATTAAAACAGCAGATATTTATATGAAGAAAAATGCTTTTTATGGGGACTATTGTCTTGATGGGGTGATTGTCACTCCTAATGGGATAGAAATGGTTGAAAATATTACGGTATAATTTACTTAAAAAGGAAACTGCATGCAAGCAAATATATTTTTTGGTTCACAAGAAGCCACAAAAGAGTATCTTAGTGAGAGATGTTCGCCTTATCATGGAGAAGTTGTCTCTACTGCTCCTATCTGTACGCAAGATGATGCATTAAAAGCACTTAAAATTGCTCAAAATGCTACTTTGAAAACGAAAACTTCACCACTTGCACAACGCTGTTCATGGCTCTTAGATGTTGCTGCAAAACTTCGACAAAACAAAGAAGATTTAGCGAAAACAATTACCGATGAAGTAGGAAAACCTATCGCTTTTGCTCGAGTAGAAGTAGAACGATGTATTGAGACTGTGACTCTCGCTGCTGAGACGATGCGAACAATGCACGGTGAAACAATCAACACAGATGCTATGGGTTCAGGGAAAAAAACAACAGCCTTTTTTTCTCGTGAAGCAGCTGGAGTTGTAGTTGCTATTACACCTTTTAACTTTCCTCTTAATCTTGTCGCCCATAAACTCGCACCCGCTTTAGTTGCAGGAAATGCAGTAGTCCTCAAACCCACACCCGAAGCACCATTGACAGCCTATAAATTTGCAAAGCTGTTTGTGGAGAGTGAGTTTGCCATAGAAGATGCTTTAAGTGTTGTGTATGGGGATGCAGAAGTGGGGTCGGCTTTGATAAGAAGTGATATTGCGCGTGTGATTAGTTTTACGGGAAGTGTTCCTGTGGGGAAAATCATCACACAAAATGCAGGTATTAAAAAAGTGAGTTTGGAGCTTGGTGGAAATGCTGCGACCTTTGTTGAAAAGAGTGCTGATTTGCAACTAGCGGCTTCAAGGTGTGCTTTAGGGGCATTTGTAAATTCTGGGCAGGTCTGTATCTCCTTACAACGTATTTATGTCGATGCTACAGTATATGATGAGTTTGCACAGTTAATGGCAGAGGAGAGTCAAAAACTTGTCGTCGGTTCTCCTTATGAGAGTGATACCTTTATGGGACCATTGATTGATATGGAGTCTGCAGATAGAGCGATGCACTGGGTCGAATCAGCCATAGAGGAGGGTGCAAGACCACTGTTTCCTCCACATCGTGAAGGAAGAATGTTTCACCCTTGTGTGATGGCAGATGTCACAGATGAGATGGCGATAGTCTGTGAAGAGGTTTTTGCTCCGATAGTGAGTTTAGTCAAAGTAGAAAATTTTGATGAAGCTATCATAAAGATGAACAACTCTCCTTATGGTTTACAGTTCTCAATTTTTACAAACGATTTAAAGATGACACAAAAAGCTATAAGTGAGCTTGATGCAGGGGGAATCGTCATAAACGATATGCCAACCTTGCGTTTTGATATACAACCTTATGGGGGTGTCAAACTCTCAGGAGTAGGGCGAGAAGGACCACGTTTTGCCATCGAAGAGATGACAGAGATAAAATCAGTCGTGATTTGCTAATCGAGTTTAATTACTTTCTCATTTTCGCTATTGAGTGTGAGTGAGATTGTCTCGATTTTCCCCTCAGGGATGTGTAAAATCTCCTCTTTCGTTTTCATATCTACAAAGATAACCTTACTTTGTCCATCATAACTTGTATGCGAAATAACCTTCGCATGTAAATCTTTGTTGCACATTTTGTCAATCTCTTCTGCAAGTGTATTGAGGTCATTTTCTTTTTGCTCAAGTACTTTTTGCTCTTCTTGAAGTGCAAGTGTCTTGCGTTTATACTCTTTGATACGAATCATATCTTGTTTCATCGGTGTTTTTCCTGCTCTTTGTGCAGATATAATGCGTTTTTGAAAGGTCTTAATTCTATCAATTTGTTCGTTATGTTGTACGAGCTTTTCATCAAGGTGGAGTTTTTCTACTTGAAAATCTTTGTTTTTACTTTTGTGTTCGGCTTGTAATTTTGCTAAATCTTTATGATAACTTTCTATCTTGTCAGGATTAATGATGAGGGTGTTGTTTGTTCCATTGAGTGCTTGAATCTCAATGCGTTCTGAAGCAATAATCATACTGTTTGAGAGGAGTTCATCAACCTTGACAACAGGAGCGATAGCCTCACCGCCAAGCATTTTTTTGATGTGAATAGAGTTATGAGCGGTAATTTTCCCACTCTCAAGCACATCAATCTCAGCATCTTTGGCGGTTAAATCTCCTCGATGGAGTTTTATATTTGCGCTATTTTCTACTTCAATTTTTGATTTTTTGTGGGTTTGCGCATCGATATTGAGTTCTTGTGCGGAGATATTAACATTTGAGCCTACTGAACCGCTACTTTTGAGTTCTTTGACATCAATAGTCACACCACTCCCTATCCCATCTTCGCTATGTGATTTGGTATGTGCAATCTCGACTGAAATCTCTTTTGAACTCTCTCCTCCATCAATATGGGCAGTGGAACGAAAATCGGCATTGTTGAGTTTTAATGTTTTTGATATCCCTACATTTCCACCTTCATAGCGTACATAACCATCTTCTTTTGCAAAGTACTCGAAACTCTCTTCACCCTCTTTGACTTCGATTGTTGCATCACAGACAGGAAGCATATTTTTGACTATTGGATCGCGCATTTGTAGAAATCTTCCATTGCAGGCACGACCATCAACTCCCTTTTTCTCTTTTTTATAACATAAGATAAGTTCGTTTGCATCAACACAATCGACAATACTTTCACTCTCTTCATTTTTTTGTTCATAGAGTTTGATGACATGGGCATCGACAGGAGGAGTTGGTTCTATACCAAGCGCAACGCTAAATTTAACATCTCTACTCAAAGGTTTGTCAGGGGGAACAAGTTTTAAGATTTTATGGAGCTGGGCATCAAGATTTGGTTCAAAAATATCTATAAAAAGTCCTGCTTTGAGTTTTTTCTCCCATATGAAGTACTTAAAGGCTTGAAGTGTCAGCCCTTTTTGCAAGATACTTCCTTTGTGGAGTGTCGCAATGGCTTTTGTTTTGAGCTTATTACTCGCAAGTGTTAGCCTGATTTTAGAAGTTTTTTTGAGTGGTTTTATCTTGATACTATACTCTTGACGAAGTATAGTTGTTGCCTCAAGATACTCTTCTTTTGTGATTGTTTTTGACTCTTCAACAAGTACAAATTCAAAATCTTTCTCTCGTTTCATCAGTGTTTGAAACGAAATGAGTTCAAAATCTAAACTTTTAACATCTACTTTTCTATCTTTAGCAAATTCAAGCAAACTTTTAACAATGGACACAGAGTTACGAACGACAGGAGTAAAAGACATCCGTTATGATAGCATAAAATAGAATTATTTAAGTTTATTTTGTTAAAATTAAATAATGAGATTTAGAAAATTAAAACAACAGCAAAAAAGACCAAAAAAGCAAGCACAAATAGATAAAATATTGTATGCAAATATTCCTGATAGAATCAAAGCATTTATCACTGATATGTTTATGATTTATATGCCTATCTTATATGTGATTACTTATGTGATTTTAGATGGGAAAGATGCTTTTCAAGCTTCAAATTGGGCACCCTTTTTTGGCGTGTTTACATATGGCTTGATTTATACTATTTTACTCTATAAATTTGCACAAACACCAGGGAAAAAAGCCTACCTTATAAAAGTTGTAGATGTCCATAGCCATGAGAATATAGGCTATTTTCAAGCATGGCTGCGTTTTGTTGGGTTTTTGTTCTCGGCGACACTTTTGTTTGGTTTGTTTGTGCCTTTTTTTAGAAAAGATAAACGAAGCTTACATGATTTAATTGCAGGGACGATAGTAATTGCAGCTAAAGATTAAAGCTGTATAATACGAAAAAACTATGCAGGAGAGTGCAATGCTTATAGACAGCTATGATAGAGTTGTTGATTATTTGCGAGTTTCAGTGACAGAACGCTGTAACTTTCGATGCCAATACTGTATGCCTGAGAAACCTTTTTCTTGGGTACCAAAAGAGAATCTTCTCTCCTTTGAAGAACTTTTTGAGTTTATGAAAGTCGCGATTGATGAGGGGATTAAAAAAATCCGTATCACGGGTGGAGAACCTCTTTTGCGCGAAGACTTAGATAAATTTATCAAGATGATTTATGATTATGAACCCTCCATTGACCTTGCGATGACTACAAATGCTTTTTTACTCAAAGGCACCGCACAAAGGCTCAAAGATGCAGGACTCAAACGCATTAATGTTAGCATAGATACCCTCATTCCTTCTGTTGCAAAAGAGATTGCAGGAAAAGATGTTTTAAAAAATGTTTTAGAAGGTGTCGAAGAAGCTCGCAGAGTTGGACTCAAGGTCAAAGTCAACATGGTACCGATGAAAACAGTCAATTTTGATGAGATTATTGAGGTTCTTGAGTACTGCAAAGCACGAGATATGAGTATTCGTTTTATAGAATATATGGAAAATAAATTTGCAAAAGAGGGCATTGCTGGTGTGAAATCGCAAGAGCTTTTAGCCGTCCTTTCACAAAAATATAATTTTACCGATGAGGGTTTTGATGGCTCTTCGCCTTCGCATTATTATGTGATGGATGATGGGTATAGATTTGGGATTATTGAGCCGTATGAGGATGACTTTTGTAAGCAGTGTAACCGTATACGTTTAACTGCAGAAGGACATCTTATCCCTTGTTTGTACTTTGATGAGGCGATGAGCATTGCAGAGTCTGTCAAACGCGGTGATATTAAAACAGCAGCACTTGTTTTAAAAGAGGTTGTGCGCACTAAACCTGAAAAAAATCGTTGGGGCGGAGAGGATGGAGAAATCTCTTCTCGTGCTTTTTATGAGACAGGCGGGTAAATAATTGCTTTATTTGGTAGAACATTTTTACTCTATTCAAGGTGAAGGAAAACGCACAGGGACACCTTCACTCTTTTTTCGCTTTGGCGGGTGCAATATGCGTTGTGAAGGTTTCGCTTGTACTGAAAAAGCAGAAGATGGCACAGAAGTTATAGGCTGTGATACGGTTTATGCTGTAAACAAAGAGCATTTTTCACACTCGTGGATACCCATCATAAAAAGTGAAGAACTTTTAAATGTTTTAGCCCTTTATGAGCTACCCGAGGGTGTAGATATAGTTCTCACAGGTGGTGAACCACTCATCTATGCGAATGATGCAGTTTTTGTTGCATTTTTAGAAGAGTTGCACTCTCGTGGGCATCAGATTACTTTTGAGACCAATGGCTCTTTGGGTGTTGATTTTGAAAAGTACCCCATTTATAAAGAGTGTATTTTTGCACTCTCTGTGAAACTCTCAAATTCACTAGAACCTTTAAGTAAACGTATCCGTGGCGGTGTGATTTATACTATTGCTTCACAAGCGAAAGATGCTTTTTTTAAATTTAGTATTGATGCAGATTCTATTGGTTTAGGACTTGAAGCGGAGATTGATGAGATATGCCTGCACTCTCCAAAAACAAAAGTTTATTGTATGCCTTTAGGGGGTACAAAAGCACAAATTGAAGCCAATACTGAGCCTCTCATAGAGTTTTGTAAGGCAAAAGGGTATAACTTTAGCGATAGATTACATATTCGTATTTGGGATGCAAATAAAGGAGTTTAGATGATTATACGAAAAGAGTTTAAGTTTGAAAATGCACATATAGTCCGCGGTTGTTCTTCTGTAAAATGCCGTAGTTCTTTGCATGGACACTCTTATAAAATTGAACTACTTTTTGAATCAAATTTTTTAGATAATGGGCAGATGGTCTATGATTTTGGACTCATGAAACAAAATATGAAAGCGCTTGTGGAGAGTTTTGACCATGCCATTACTCTTTGGAGTGGTGATGGTGAAAAATATGTCGCAGATATGAAAGCCCACTCAGATAGATGGGTAGAACTCCCTGTCTCTCCCTCTGCAGAACAGTTCTCTCGAGTCATATATGTGATGATAGACCGACTCCTCCAACTCACTTCCACCGTCAATGGTGAAAAAGAGGTAAAACTACACTCCGTCATCGTACATGAAACTGCCACAGGGTATGCACAAGCCTTTAAAGAGGATGCCTACTCGGTAAATATGGGAGTGATTCCGCTAGACGAGATTATTTTTTCCGAGGAAGTGAGAAATGATTGGAACGATAAAGAACTTTTTGAAAAAATAAAACGCAATGAATCTTTTGTAAATCCACTAAGTGTTTAGTTGTCTTCCTATTTAAACATATTGAAAGTGGTGATTTACTCGATATAGTCAATCATCCAAACAAAGAAAAATTTGCTCATCAAAGATTTTTAAAAACTATCATTCCAAGTCGTAAATTAACAAAACAATATCTAGGAGCATCAAAATGAAAAAGTTTACTTTAGAAGATGAAGAGATGGAACTTTTAGATTCACTGGAATCTAATGAATGGAACTCTGTAGAAAATCTAAAAGATGAGATAGCTTCACATCAAGTGATTGCAAGAAATACACTTAAAAAAGATAAAAGAGTTAATCTTCGTATGTCATCTAAAGATTTAGAGGATATTAAAACATATGCAATAGAAGAAGGTCTGCCTTATCAAACACTTATGTCAAGTGTACTTCATAAATTTATTAGTGGTAGACTTGTAGATAGACAAGCAGGATAACAAGGCAAACTAGCCAATCATATTGAGTCCAAAATTTCAACTTTGATTATAACACCCTCTTAGTCACTAACCAAACTTACAAAATGACTCGAAGTAAAATTAAACTTTGTAGATATGATTTTGACACTTGCTTCTGCATTTAAAATACTACACTCTTCGTCTATCATAATGTAGGCATTTGCATAGGCAAGGGGGGAAATCATTCCTGGTGCAAAGTGTTCACATACTACAAAATACTCTCCATCGTAAACCCCTGGAACTATGGAGCGACGACCTGCTCGAAGTTTGTATTCATGTTTCATTTTCGCTTGAATAGGGCGGATGAATTTTGCTTTTGTACCACTCATGGCATGGATGATACTCTGCCCAAAGAGTTCAAAGTTGATAGCAGCTGCGAGAGGATTTCCAGGGAGATTTAAAACTACAGTTTCTCCAACTTTCCCAAAAGTTGTTGGTTTCCCAGGTTTGATGTTTACCTTGTCAAACAGTATCTCATAACCAAAGTCTCCAAAAGCTTCTTTGGTAAAATCAGCATCGCCGACACTCACACCCCCTGAAGTGATGACAAGGTCACACTCTAAAGCACTTTGTATATGGGCTTTGATGTCAATCATGGTATCTTGTGCTGTACCGATAAACTCTACCTCACAGCCTAACTCTTTGGCACGGGCTAAAAGGGTAGGGGTGTTTGTGTTGTAAAGTTGATACTCGGTGACTTGTTCAAAGTGCATTTTGAGTTCATTTCCAGAAGCAAAGAGTGCAACCCGTGGTTTTTTATGAACCTTAATATGACTTATCCCTTGGGAAGCTAGTAATGTAATCTGATGGGCATCAATCTTATCACCACGATGTAAAAGAATCTGCCCTTTTTTGATGTCTTCACCACTAAGTCTAATGTGTTTAGAGAGGGTAAGGTTTTGGGGGAGTGTCACACCTGTTGGCGAGGGTGAAGTCTCTTCGATAGGGACAATACACTGTGTCCCCATAGGGATACGAGCGCCTGTCATGATTTTGATAGCTTGCATATCTTCGAGAATTTCATGTGAGTTATCGCCTGCAAAAATGGTATGTTTTACACTCACATCTTTTCCAGCATCGGCAACTTTTACAGCATAGCCATCCATTGCGGAGTTATCGTAAGGGGGGAGATTATGTGTCGCTGTGATATTTTCTGCGAGAATAGAACCTAATGCTTCTTCAATGGGAATGATGTTGATGGACTTTGGTTTTGTGTTGGTGTAAATGAGTTCAAGTGCATGTTCAATAGAGACTGCCATAGTTAGCTCCTTGAGGCATTTAACGCGAGTTGTGCCATGTTTTGTAAGTGACTTGATATATCGGATTTTTCTTCTATGGCTTTTTTGAGTTGGTTTATAAAATACTCTTGTGTTCTTACATCAGCAATGTTAAAAGTGTATAAAACCCATTCAGGATTGAGGGCGATTTTTTCATTGTCGTGCGAGAGTGTAAAGTTTCTGTAGAGATTAATATCTGTGCCAGAGAGTAATGCTAAAACCTCCGTATAAAAGGGAGGAACCTCATAGTTGATGAGTTCTTTTAGTGTCTCTTGTGGGATGCTTACATCGCTCTCTTCAAGTCCATTTTGTCCGATGATAAGGGCATCGCCTAAAAGGAGTTGTTCCCCTAAAAAATAGGCTTGTTTTTTTTCACTCAAGGCATTGGCATCGGTGAAAATGAGATGTTTTTGTAGCGTCACAATCTCATCAATTAAAATAGAGTTAAAAAAACTATAGGTTGTGTTGGCTTTCATCTCTATGTCGAGTGTTTTTACTGTTTGTGTCGTAGGTGAAATGGAAAAAGCTTGCATTAAAAATCCTCTAGCAAGATAACATTGACAAAAGTCCCTGCTTCTAAAAATTTATCTTCCTCTCCTGCGACCATGAGGGCGCTTTTGTGAAGCATATTGGTAAGAATGGCTGAACTTCCGATGATTTTATCTTGAAAGTTTACAAAGTACTCACCATCTTCAACGACAACATTACAAGCAGTAAACTCTGTAAAACGGCTCCGCTTTTTAAAGTCCTCTTGCAGTTTTGCGGCAACTTGTTTAAAGGGTCTTGCTTTCCCAAGCATTTTAGCAATGAGGGGGAGGGCATACAAGATGGCTGTGACTGTTGAGGAGTAGGCAAATCCTGGGAGTGCCAAGATAAACTTACTCTGCATTTGTGCGACTAAAAGATGACGCCCAGGTTTGATACCGACTCCTTTGTAAACGACTTCTGCACCCAAACGTGGAACGATATCTTTGACAAAGTCATAATCCCCGACACTCACACCTCCTGTACTTACCAAGATGTCTGCATTTGCTAAGGCATTTTCAAAGGTATGCATGATGGCATCACGATTGTCAGGGGCTGTACCGAGTTGGATAACCTCTGCTCCAGCTTGTTCAAAAAGGGCTGCTAAGGTGTAATTATTTGAACTACGGATTTGTGCAGGATTGTCACTATTTTCACCAAGGTCTAAAATCTCACTCCCTGTGGCAATGACGGCAACACGAGGGCGGATAGCAACTTTGACCATGACTTGATTGAGTCCTGCCATGACACCAATCTCTGCAAAACCGATTTTTGTCCCTTTTTTGATGAGTGTTTGACCTGCCTTGTAACCCTCCCCAATAGGACGCACGGAAAAGCCAAGAGGCACTGGTTCGTCGATAGTGATTTTTCCATCAGCATAAGTAACATTCTCGATTTGGATGAGGGTGTCTGCACCGCTAGGCATCATAGAACCTGTAAATGTTTTGATACACTCTCCCTCTTGCAGGAGACGAGTTTCATCATGTCCAGCAGGATTGTCTCCTAAGACAGTTAGCTCTTTTTTGGCTAAATCAGTATGTTTAACCGCATAACCATCCATAGAAGCAGTTGGAAACTGCGGGTCGTTAAACTCTGCGACAATGTCCTCAAATAAAACACGACCAAGAGAAGCATTGAGGGCAACTCTTTCGTATCTACTCGAATTTACATCTAGTAAATCCAACATATTTTGACTCGTTTCATACGATATAAAATCCACATCTTATCCTTTAGTTTGCAAGTAATCCACTGCCTTTGATAGCAGTAGAACGCTCAAGTGCATAGCGGCGCTTTCCATCTTTTAAGTCATATTTCCAGATAGGGGCGGAGGCTTTAAAATCTTCTACAAATGCATCGATAAACTCTAAGGCAACTCTGCGTTTTGGTGAAAATACAGCGGCAATATAAGAGGACTCATGTAACAAAACATCGCCTCTTGAGTGTGCCATCTTGATGATAGCCCCTTTCTCTTGTGCTTTTTTTTGCCAAGAGGCAAACCAAGAGTTGAGGATGGGTTCATAGATGTCAAAGCTCAGCCCATCAATGCCATCTTCACTACGAACTGTTCCTATAAAAGGGATGTACGCACCATAGTTACTTTGTGCCTCTTGTGCATACCAATCTTCTAAAATCTTTGGCACATTGAGTGCGCCATCATACAAGTAGAGCATATTTCAACCACCACAAACAGGAGGTAAGAGGGAAATTTTGTCTCCATCTTTGAGTGTTCCCTCTAAAGAAGAGATGAGTGTGTCATTGAGTGCAACTGCTGAGTTTGTGAGCCACTCATGCAAACTTGCATCTGCTTGTAAAATTGCTGCGAGTTGGCGCAAGTCTGTAATCTCTAACTCAAGGGCATCTTTTTGTATCGGTCCTAAAAATTCAACACGTACCATCTGTATAACCTTTATAATAATTGACGAAATTATATCTAAGATAAGTTAAGTGCTGTATAATCACACTATGATTTTTGGCAAGATAGAGTATCTCAACTTATTACCTTTTCATGTGTTTATGAAACGCTTCACCAGAAGTTCGCAAGAGCGAATGAGTATGCAGTACTATAAAAATGTGCCTTCTTCGATTAACACTCGTTTTGTAGCACGAAAAGCAGATGCAGCATTTATATCGAGCATAGCGGCGAAGAAGTATCCTCATGTTGGCTTAGGCATTATCGCTAAAAAAGAAGTGTTGAGTGTTCTTTTAGTACCACAAGATGAGTATGAAAAAGATAGTGCCTCTGCTTCTTCCAATGCCTTAACAAAGGTTTTAGGTTTAGAGGGAAAAGTGATGATAGGGGATAGGGCATTGTCTTACTTCTTTGAAGGAAAAGAGCATATTGATTTGGCTCAAGAGTGGCATAAGCGTTATGGAGTTCCTTTTGTTTTTGCGCTTTTATGTTTTCATAAAGAAAAAAGTCTTTACACTCAAATAGAACATAAGTTTCTCAAATCCCCCGTAAAAATCCCCCAATACTTACTTCAAAAAGCTTCGAAAAAGACAGGAATAAGTGCGAAAAATATTTTATACTACCTCAACTATATCTCTTATGATTTAGATGCTTCTGCTAAAAGGGGATTGAAGCTTTTTTATAAGCTTCATTACGCTACAATTACAACTCGAAAAAATTTTTAAAGAAAGTGGGTGATGTGATATGCCTGGTATCGTACTACGCCATGACGATAATTTTGATGCTTCTTACAGACGTTTTAAAAAGCAGACTGACCGTAACTTAATCGTTACAGAAGCTCGTGCTCGCCGTTTCCATGAAACTGAAACTGAAAAACGTAAGAAATTCAAAATAGCTTCTCGTAAAAAGATGTTAAAACGTCTTTATATGATGAGACGTTATGAATCACGCCTGTAACAATTTATCTTAAGCCTTTTGGCTTAAGATATTTTTTTCTCTATCAACTAAAACGCAACTCCAAATCCCATAATCATCTGAAAATCATTTTGAAGTGGTATAGCACCATCGCTAGCAGCTGTCGGACTTTTTACATAATCCCAAATCCCTGAAATATCAAAATCTAGCCAAGAGAGTAAACTGTTTTGTAAAACAAGTACCATATGATGCTTGTAAACCCCTGCTTCACGTGTTGTGTATGTCAGCTTATAATCGTAAGTCAATTTTGTCATTGTATTGATTTTATATTTATATTGTGTGCTTGCTTCCAAGGCAGGAGAAAAAGCAGTTTTTTGTGTTGCTGTATCTACCGTTGCATGGCGAGTATAAACAAACGCAGGCCCTCCCGAAAAACTCCATCTCGTTTTTGATGTGTCCAAGAGTGTGTACCCTACCCCTACCCCAGCAGTGATTTGTGCATCAATATTTTTAAATTTATCAATATAAAGTTCTGAAAAAAGAGGTGTCCAAAAAAAGTTTCTACTCAAAAAAATATCATACTTTTCATTAAAACGATGGTCATTAGATATTTCTACCTTCTCTTTAGAAGAGACACGTCCCAAATAGCTCAAAGCCAAATGTGACTCAGAACTTCTTCTTTGAAGTTTAAGATTTGCGGTAAAATCCTGCTGGTCGCTATTACCACTACGCATATCCAAACCTATACTTGCTTTCCCACTCCACAGATTTCGCTCTGCATTGGCATCTCGGGCAAAAGAGACAATCTGTTTTTTTGCAAAATCATACTTGTTCTCACCTTGTATAATCGTCAGTTTCTCTCCCTTTAAACGCAAAATACCTTTAATAGAAGCTAAATTTTCAATATTGACACGCATGAGATGATAACTTTTTATCTGTGCAACATCTGCAAGTTTAAAAGTGTATAAACCGATTTCTTTGCTATCAAATTCAAGCCTGTCATCATAAAGTGCTTTAATGTTCCCCCTAAACCACTCTCCTGATTTTGTCTGTACCCAATCATATTTTTTAGGTGTAGGAGAGAGTTTCTCCCATTTTGCTTCTAGCTTTGCTAAATCTACCTTGCCCTTGCTATCGGTTGCCGCTATCACATCTTGTATATCTAAAATTCTTTTGACTTTTTTATCGGCTGCTTCTGCCTTTTTTCTAATGGCATTCTCACTCAAACCAGAACTGTCTTTCACAACAGTAAGTCTCTCTTGTGCCTGTAACAAAAAAGTACTCAAGAAAAAGAAAATAATTATTTTCATACTATAATTTCCCATACATTTCGTTATAAAATTTAAGAGCATATCGATCACTCATCGAAGCCATATAATCAGCAACAACTCTATGCTTGTTACGATATGCAAGCTGTTTGTAGTAAAAAAGAGGAAGCATTTTTTCTTCCTCCATTAAACCCTTATAAAGCCCTATTATCGCCTGTTTTCCCGCATACATTTTTCGCACAATACTCTTATGTTGGTACATTTTTTGAAAAAGTATTTTTTTAAGTTTTTTGAGTTTTGTCTCTAATGTTCTCTCCATCCCTATAGGCATGAGATTCTCTTTATCTAAAAGTCTTGGTGTCGAGTAATCAAGCAGGGAATAGACAAGATGATTGATAAGATGCGAACTAAAACGGTAGCGAAACATCTCCTCTTCTTGCTCTGAGATACCCTCTTCTTGTACCTTTTGCAAGATCTCTTGCACAAGTTCACTCTCCTTTAAATCTGCAAAAGTGATAATCCCTGAGTTAATCCCATCATCAATATCATGACTCGTATAGGCAATCTCATCTGCCCTATCGACAATCATCGCTTCAAAAGAGGGGTGTTTGTCAAGGTTAAATTGTTCATGAATTTTTGCAGGTAAAAAAGATTTATGGTACGGGTAGGAGTGTTTTAAAATGCCCTCTAAAGTCGCAAAAGTGAGGTTGAGTCCATCAAAACCTTGGTAGCGTTTCTCAAGTGCTGTCACCACACGAAAGCTCTGAAAATTATGCTCAAACCCATGCTTAAAACCATCATCTTTTAAGCACTCATCAAGGGTATCCCCACCTACATGTCCAAAAGGAGTATGCCCCAAATCATGAGCTAACGCAATGGCTTCAGCTAAAGATTCATTGAGTCCAAGTTGTGAGGTAATAGAGCGTGCAATTTGGGAGACTTCTATAGAGTGTGTAAGACGTGTACGAAAAAAATCGCCCTCATGGTTTAAAAAAACCTGCGTTTTATACTCGAGTTTACGAAAGGAGCCAGAGTGAATAATGCGGTCTCTGTCTCGTGCATAAGGATTACGAAAATCCTTATCTATTTTATGAAATCTATCGCTCGCTTGCATTAGGCTTTTTTGATAAACTCTGTTTTGAGGTAGATTTTCGTTCCATTGACACGACCCTCTACATGGTCGTCCATATCATTTGGTAAGGCAATTCTTGTGACCGTTGTCCCGCGTTTTGCAGTAAAACCAGCACCCTTCACATCAAGGTCTTTTAAGATGACAATGCTATCGCCTGCATGGAGTTCTACCCCATTAGCATCACGAAAGACCACCTTATTTGCTTCTGCATTGAGTGCCTTATCAAACCAAGCTTGTTCTGCCTCTTCAAAGTACATCATCTCTAACAAATCTTGACGACCAAGTTTGTTAAGGAGTATCGCTGACATTACTTTTACCGCTGGCACTTCACTCCACATAGAGTCATTTAAACAATTAAAATGTGTCTCATCAAGTTCACCTGAGTCTATCTGCGTTTTACAATTTGCACAGACACAAACGCCACCATCTTCACCCTCTACTCCTTGAGGTACTGCTAATTCACTTACTTCTTCACTACTGCCACATAACTCACATACTTCACTTCTTGCCATATCTGTTTCCTTTATTATTTTTTTATTACTGTTCCAATACCTTCGCTGGTAAATACTTCTAAAAGTATCGAGTGTTCCACTCTTCCATCGATGATATGTGCCTTTTCTACCCCTGCGTTTACTGCTTCTAAGCAGGCATCCACTTTTGGTATCATGCCGCCTACAATTGTTGCATCTTGTTTGTAAGCCTCTATCTCATCTTGTGTTAATGTTTCAAGAAGATTTTTTTCTTTATCTAACACCCCAACAATATCTGTCATGAAAATGATTTTTTTTGCACCGATTGCCGCAGCGATTTTACTTGCGGCTAAGTCTGCGTTTATATTAAATCCTGGGTGATTCACTTCATTTCCTGAGCCAATAGGGGCAATTACAGGAATAAATTTATCTTCTAAGAGTCGCTCTATGACACTGTTGTTGATGTTTACAATTTCACCGACAAGACCATATTTTCCTTTTGCTTTTGGCTCTGCTGTGATAAAATTTGCATCTTTTCCTGTCATTCCAAGGGCTTTACCGCCATGCATATTGAGCAGTGTAGTGATTTCATTGTTAATGTTTCCACTCAGCACCATCTCCACAACTTCCATTACCTGCTCATCAGTGACACGCATACCATCAATAAATTGACTCTCAATTTCAAGTTTATCAAGCATCGCATTAATTTTTTTCCCACCACCGTGGACAACAACGGGTTTAATCCCTACAAGATACAGCAAAATAATATCTTGTGCAAATTTATCTTTTAAAGAGGGGTTTATTTGTGCAGAGCCACCATACTTAATGACAAAAATCTCATTGGTGTAGCGTTTAATGTAGGGCAGCGCCTCAAGAAGGGTCTGTGCTGTTTCAATTTTGTTGTTCATCAGCATCCTTAGAAAATTTAATAATGTCATCACGTTTTTGGGCTTTCTTTTTGCCTTTAAAAAATGCTTTTTCTGCCTCTTTTTCTGAGTAGTTACGACACTCTTCTGGCATCATCTGGTGGGGGTCATTGGCTATCTTGTCACACATACTTGCATTTATACTAAAGCTTGAACAAGCACTAAACGCAAGAGCGACAATGGGTATAAATTTCCACATCTTTTTCTCCTATTTTTGTTTTATAATCAGGTCTAAATATTTTTTTGGTGTTACTGCTATCATTGCCTGTGCAAGCCAGCGAATTTGAAAAAATGCCGCACCGCTATCACGAAGTGTAAAGTAGTTTTTTAGACTTCTGAGGTTAAAAGTAACCACCATATCTACTTTGACATTATCAGAAATGATGTGTTTAAAAGCATCACCGACATTGCGTTTTTTCTTGCCTGCTTGGAGGGCATCGTAGAGTTTTTGGGCATCATGAGAGAACTCCTCTAAAAGAGGCAAAGAACTTTTTGCCACCGCAATAGCATAAAAATCTTCCACCATTTCTTTTTGAAAAAGGAGCTTCTCATACATTCCTGCAATTTCAATACGATTATAATTTTCATCTGCTGTGACAAACATATCAAACGCAAGCACCTTTTGGATAAAAAACTCTTTATCACCTGCTACTTGTGCAGCAACAAATGCATTAATAATCCCACTCATGGTATAGCGAGTGCTTCGCACACTAATGGCTTGGAGTCGGTGTCTTGCATGCTCTTGCAATACCCCTCGAGAAGTCCCACGAATAAGAAAACTCAAGTTTGCATGCTCTAAAATAGAGTGATGAAAATAGGTCCAAGCAAGGTCATCTAAAAGCTGTGAATCATCAATCGCATTAATATCTTCACACATTGTCTCTGTTGGAAGGGTATGTTCTATGGCTTGGATAACCTCATTTTCACTATTTGAAAAGGAGTCATAACAGGTACGAGCAGCACTCTCCGCCACCCCAATACCTGTATCTTGCAGTAGCACGACCTCAGGTTTTGCATACAATATACCATGAACTTTTTCCATAAAAGACTCCTCAAATATGGTTTTATTATAGCATATTACTTCTGCACTCCATCTAAAACAGGCACAAAGTCACAAGCCTCAAGCTCTGTTTTTTCAATGCGTGTCCCATTTTTTTTAAATTTTGTAATGATTTGCTGATTGCCTTTTTGCATAGGAGCAACTAAGATGCCTCCATCACGTAATTGCTCAAACAATTTTTGTGGGATACTTTTTGCCGTTGCAGAGAATAAAATCCTATCATAGGGTGCATACTGTACCCAACCGTTTTGCCCATCATCGGTTCGTGTATGGACATTGTCTATCCCTAAAGCACGAAATCGTTTTTTCGCTTCTAACATTAATGATTCTATGCGTTCTATGGTAAAAACACCCCGAAAAAGGTGCGACAAAACTGCTGCTTGATACCCACTTCCACACCCTATTTCAAGAACTCTATCTGCTCCTTGTGGTTCTAGGTACTCACTCATTTTTGCGACTGTCAAAGGTGAACTAATATACTGTGAAGAACCTATAGGCAAGGCATCGAGTTTATAAGCATTATGGCGAAATCCAGAGGGAACAAACTCCTCTCTACTCGTTTTTTCTATCGCTTTTTTCACAGCATCGCTGAGTTTAAAAATCTTATCACACTCGCTTGCCAGGCGGGCTGTTTTTGTCGCTGTTATTCTGTCCAATTCCTTACCCTGATAATTATCTCTTACTCCCTTTAAAGCAACTGTTATTCCAAAATCCAAACACTAAATTTTTTCGCTTTAATTTTCCCTTTTTGCATTCTCTTTTGTGCCTCTTCTATAAATGCACGTTCTATCGCAACATAACTCTGTCTCTCATAAATGTCAATCTTGCCGATACTACTCCCTTTAAGTCCGCCCTCTCCTGTCAAGGCTCCCAGAATATCGCCTGCTCGAAGTTTCTCTTTTTTGCCACCCTCTATAACCAAGGTCACATACTTTGGTTGCATACTAAAACCTGCTGCTTTGCTTAAACTCGATGCATCTTTAAAAACTCTTTGTTCATTTTTATAAAGGGCTACTTTCTCTGCTTCAAAGGCTTCGTAGAGTGTAACCGCTCTCCCTTTTGCTCCTGCTCGCCCTGTTCTGCCTATGCGATGGGTATATGTCTCTTTTCCATGAGGTAAATTAAAGTTCACAACCATAGACAAGGCTTTAATGTCAAGTCCGCGAGCCGCCACATCTGTCGCTACCAAAATAGAACACGAAGCATTGGCAAACTGTACTAAGACATCATTACGTTCATACTGCTCTAAATCTCCATGAATGGCTAAAGCATCTATCTGCTCTTTTTGCAGTGCGAGGACTAACTCTTTGGCTTCGATTTTTGTGTTTGTAAAGACAATCACATTTTCTGGTTGATATGTGCTTAAAACTTGAATTAAACTCGCTATTTTGTTCTCAGTCAAAAAGAAAATCTCTTCAATCTCATTTTTGACCTCAACACTTGCCGTTTTCACACTCACAGCATTCCTTTGAAATGTTTTACTTACCGTTCGTATTGCATCATCATAAGTCGCGGAGAAAAGCAGAGTTTGGCGTTTTTGTGGGACAAACGAGAGAATGCTTTGAATCTCTTCAATGAAGCCCATATCGAGCATTCTATCGGCTTCATCCAAAACCAAGGTTTGCAAATTTGAGAGTTCTAAACTCTCTTTGTTTAAATGCTTTAAAACACGTCCTGGTGTCCCAACAATAATATGTGCTTGATGCGCCAAAGAGGCGAGTTGTTTTCCAAAAGAGTCCCCACCGCACAAAATCAAAATCTTGATGTTATGTTTAAACTTTGCAAGGCGGCGTAACTCTTTTGCCACTTGATCAGCGAGTTCACGAGTAGGACACAGCACAAGTGACTGCACCCGAAACTTTTTCACATCTAAATTTTCTAAAAGCCCTATCCCAAACGCAGCAGTCTTTCCGCTTCCTGTTTTTGCCTGAGCAATCACATCTTTTCCCTCCAAAATCAAAGGAATTGCTTCACTTTGAATAGGAGTCATTTGTTTATATGCTAAAGCATCAAGGGTTTGGAGCATCTCCTGAGAGAGTGGAAGTTTTGAAAAGTTCATAATTTTATCTTTTTGTAATT
>JALUWV010000065.1 GCA_027019335.1 Sulfurimonas sp.
TGGCATGAGGCAGCAAAAAAATACAACTTAGCGAGTGCTGTTGGAATTCCATTACAACAAGATGGTGAGATTGTAGCTATTTTCATGATTTATTCACAATCAAACAAGTACTTTACAGCAAAAGTAAAAAAGTTATTTCAGGAGCTCAATTTTGAACTCAATTTTGCCTTAGATAATTTCACCAAAACACAACAACAAAAAAAGAGTGATGCAGATATATATCAACTTGCTAATTATGACAGCTTAACGCAACTTGCGAATCGTTCTCTCTTTGAGGTACATTTTTCACAAACACTCAGTAGTAGCAAACGCAATGAACAAAATTTTGCCTTGATGTTTGTAGATTTAGATAACTTTAAAGAGATAAATGACATCCTAGGACACTCTACAGGCGATGCACTTTTACAAGAAGTAGCACAAAGATTTAAAACTGTTTCTCGCGATGAAGACACACTTGCCAGACAAGGTGGTGATGAGTTTTTACTTCTTTTTCCAAATACAAATGCAAAAACAGCCTTACAGATAGCACAAAAACTTTTGGCAGTTACTCAAGAAACTTTTATCTATCAAGGGCAAGAGTTGCACTCTTCTGTATCTATTGGAATAGCTATCTATCCTCACGATGGTGAAGATTTAGAAACATTAGCAAAAAATGCAGATACTGCTATGTATAAAGCAAAAGAGAATGGCAAAAGTAGATACCATTTTTACACACAAACAATGCACGAAAAATCACTCAGACATCTACAAATCTCTAATGAAATGCATAGTGCCATTCAAAACAATGAACTCGAAGTCTACTACCAACCACAAGTGGATGCACAAACACAAAAACTCATCGGAGCAGAAGCTCTCCTGCGTTGGAAGCATCCAAAATTAGGTTTTATTCCCCCTGATGAGTTTATCCCTATCGCTGAAGAGAATGCACTGATTATTCCTATAGGAGAATGGGTCTTACACGAAGCAACACGCCAGATTAAACAATGGATAGATGCAGGAGAATCCCCTATTCTTATTGCTGTAAATATTTCATCTCTACAATTTCGACGTCGAGATATTGCACAAACTATTGAAAACATTCTGCATGAAGTCGGTTTAGATCCAGAGTATTTAGAACTCGAACTCACAGAAAGAATGGCGATGAAAAATCCACAATATATCATAGAGACTATGGATGCACTCCATGAAAAAGGGATTCGTATGTCTATAGATGATTTTGGGACGGGGTACTCTTCTTTAAGTTATCTTAAAAAATTTAAAGTTTATAAACTCAAAATTGACCAATCTTTTGTTCGCGATATTACTGTAGATGCAGATGATAAGGCTATTGTAAACTCTATCATTAGCATGGCAAAAGGTTTAGGACTCACGACCATTGCCGAGGGTGTTGAAACGCAAGAACAACTCAACTACCTCAAAGAGCAAGGCTGCGATGAAATTCAAGGCTACTACTACTCAAAACCACTGCCAGCAAAAGAGTTTGCAGAGTTTAGAGAAACTTTAAACAAACTTTCGGTATAATTTCGCGATTTTTCTTCTGCTCTTACGCACAAGTAAACATTAACAGATTATGTCAAAAGTTAGTGCAAACTCCTCTTTAGGAACTCCTTGTCCGACATTTTCAAAGTACAACTAACAAAACTCTGGTTTGAAAAACAACCTTTAAGGATACCCTATGGTAACTATGAAAGACCTCTTAGAATGTGGTGTACACTTCGGACACCAAACTCGTCGTTGGAACCCAAAAATGAAAAAA
>JALUWV010000066.1 GCA_027019335.1 Sulfurimonas sp.
TAAAAATGCAACTCCTGCAATTATATACATGGCAAAAACCAACTGATTTGGATCTGTAATAGCAAATTTAAAGACAAGCATTAATGCTTCAATAGAAAGGGCTATAATTATAGAACCTAGAAATTTTACCATTGTTTTATGTGGTCCAGAGATATCACTATGCTTTACCCAGCCAAGAATCTCTTCCTCAACAAGAGTTTTGGAAAGGTCAAATATGGCGAGTGCCAATGTAATTAAAATCGTTGCTTCAAAAACATACTTAATTTGAAAATGGTCTGGTGTGATTTCATTGGAGAAAAAGCTCTGTGTTCCTTTAAGGAAAAGTAAAAGAGATACAGCCATCAATGAAAAAGCAAAAACAGAGTAAGATGCTTTAAAAAAGTACTTAAAGAAGGTTTCTGTTTTGTCAAGATGGGCAATACGTACTACTTCCTCTAAAGGAATATCTAAACAAGCGATATATTCTAGTGTGTCATCTTGGGAGTATATTGGTTTAGAAACAGTAACAAGTAGTCCTCCATTCGGCGATGGATAAGGGTCTGTAAGGTTACATTTCGTATCACGAATAGCACGGTAGTAGTAGGATTTATCACTTCTGTCTTCACCCTCTGCTTTCTCTCTTTTATAGGCTGTGTATGTATCTGTAACCTGTGTCCCTTTTGCATCAAGGACATAAACACCTTCACAATGTTTTACACTTGCTTTGACTTTTATCAGGGCACTTAAAATTTTTTCTTTTTCTACTTCACCAGATTTGTTTGGAACATCTTTTGCCAATTTGTTACAAAAATAGTTTTTTGCCTTTTCTCGACCATCGATAAAGTTTTGCATATCAGAAGTTGCCATGATTAGCCTTCTTTATTTTCTAAGATTTGTGTTTCATCTGTAGTATCAGTATGTGTTGAATTACTCGCAAAAGGGTTGGAAAAAACTTTTTTTACCACAGTTCTTAAACCTTTTTCACTCTCTTCATAATCTTTTTCTGCTTCTTGTAAAGAGGTTTCCCAAGCACCTGAAAATCCAGGTGCTTTTTGCATCATTTTTCTTAAAGTGGCATCATAAATATTGAGGAGTTTAATCTCGGCACGACCTGGTTTATTACTCAGTGTTTGTATGGTGGCACGTAGATTTTCATTGACTTTTTTTAAGTCATATAACTCTCTTTCAAGACTTTGATTTCCTTCATTGGTAATTTTCATCTGCCGATTGAGATGTTCTTTGTACTCTTTGAGTTCTTTTTTATGTTTATAAATCTCAAATCTACTTTTGATGTAACTCAAAAACCATCCGACAATAAAGCCTATTATAATGTATACTATAGTTTGAAAACTCAATTCCATGATGCCACCTCTCAATTTATAAAGATAGTTTAACTAAATTTTGCTTATATTAGATAAAATGTCATTAATGAATACAAATATAAGAAATATTGCTATTGTTAGACTTTCGGCATTGGGTGATATTGTCAATAGTTCTGTTGTTTTGCAGTTTATAAAACAGTTTTATCCAAATGCAAAAATTGACTGGATTACAGAAGGAGTGTTTGCTCCATTGTTAGAGTCTCATCCACTTATCAATGCCGTTCATATAGTCAATATAAAAAAGATAAAGAAAGAAAAAAGTTTTACACTTTTAAAACAAACGATTCAAGACTTACGTTCGCTTCCTTCCTATGATATCATCATAGATATGCAAGGTCTTCTGAAGTCTGCTATTGTAGCGCGTATGATTGGCAAGCAGACACATGGCTTTGATAAGTTTTCTACCCGTGAATCTTTAGCTGCTTTGTTTTATGCAACAAGCTCAAAGATTGCGTATGAAACAAGTGTTGTAAAACGTAACTGCTTTGTGGTTGGCGATGCTTTAGGATGTGCAGTAAATGATGAAATGTTACGGCAAAAAGAAGCGATTTTTCCCATAAAACATAACTTTGAATTGCTCAAAGAGAGTAAAAACATTGCTTTAGTGATTGGGGCTTCTTGGGAATCGAAGATTTATCCAAAAGAGCATTTAGCAGAAGTGTGTAGGAGTATAGAAGCGCAGTTTTATGTCATTTGGGGCAATGAAAAAGAAAAAGATGTGGCTTTATGGCTTGCAAATGAGTGCGAAAATGCAGTGCTTGCTCCTAAACTTGCCCTCAATGAGCTTGCTTCCTTTATCTCTTGTATGGATTTGTTGATTGGAAATGATACTGGTCCTACACATCTTGCTTGGGCGCAAAATATCGCTTCTATCACTCTTTTTGGACCAACGAATGAGCGGATGATTTTTCAAACAGATAAAAACATTGCACTCCACTCTCCCTCTCAAGTCAATATTTTAAAAATAAATAAAAATGATTTTTCTATTGGAGAGATAGACCCACAAAACATCATTCACACAGCAAAGGAACTTTTAGATGGGATATAAAGCACTGCTACTCTTAGAATCTTTTTTGATGCTCTTACCAAAAAGCTTTAGAAAAGCCTTTTTTTCTATTTTAGCCAAAATAGCATACTACATAACTCCAAAATATAGAAAGATAGTCCGACAAAACCTTAACTTTGCATTTGATGGCACAATGAGTGAGGCAGAGATAAAAGCTATTACTCAGTACAGTTTTAAAAATCTTCTGTTTAACTTTTTACATCTCATGGAACTTCGACATATAAGTAAGGAAGCATTAGCAAAAAAAATTACCATCCAAAATAGAGAAGCTGTTGATAAAGTACATAGAGAAGGGCGAGCGGTTATTTATGTGACAACACATTACTCCTCTTGGGAACTGGGTGGTGCTTCCATAGGTGCATTTATAGAACCTCTTGGGGCTGTCTATAAAAAGATGAAAAATAGTGTCTATGAAACATGGGTTTTAGATGCACGCGCACGATTTGGCAATGTAAACTTAGAAAAATCAAAGGTTGTTAAACCACTTATAAAACTCATAAAAAGTGGTAAAGCTTCGGGATTACTCATAGATACGAACATCAACCAAAGAGAGGGAACCCTTGTAAACTTTATGGGAAAACCCATCCGTCAGGTCACAACACCTGCTTATCTTGCAAGAAAATTTAATGCTGCTATCATTCCTGTAACGATGCGAACGGATGATGATGAACATTATACTTTGATGCTTTTTGATGAAATTCCTGTAGAAAAAACAGAGGATGAAGTAGCAGATATTCAAAAAGCGACACAACTGCAAGCAGATTGGTTAACGCAACGTATTACAGAAGAACCAAAGTTTTGGTTTTGGCTCCATCGACGCTGGAAAAATGAAAATCCTGAGATATATCAAAAGTAATCAAAAGGTGAAAGTATTTGCCTTTTTTGTACTTTTTTGGTTTGAACAGCTTCATGCCCAACTTCTTCCTTATATTGTAAAGCCAAATTCACTCAAAGAAGATACTTTTATGAAAATCAAAATCCTCGATACCAAAGAAGTGCATTTTAAGAAAAAGAACCATGTTCCCTTTAATGAACTTTCTGGTTTAGCTTACAAAGGGAAAAAATTATTTGCGGTTGGAGATAAAGGGGTTCTTTATACGATGCAACTCCAAATAAAAGCAAACAAAATCACAAAAGTAAAACTTTTAGATGCACAAAGATTAAAAGATACAGAGGGAAAAAGACTCAAAAAAAAGTATAGAGATTCCGAAGGACTTGCATTTGTAAAGGGTCAATTAGCTATCTCTTTTGAAGGGAAGCATAGGGTTGATTTGTATACTCTTGATGCAGTGAAACTTAAAAGTGTCATGATTCATAAAGATTTGAAAAACAAAAAAGCTTACCAAGGAAAAAACAAAGGTTTAGAATCTGTGGCATATAATGAAAAGTATGGATTTGTAACAGCCCCTGAGAGACCTTTAAAAAATGAGCCAATGCATACAATTTATGCACAACATAAAACTTGGAAATTTCAAGCAAAGGGTGCTATCACAGGATTGGAGTTTAGAAGTAAAAACAAACTCTTAGTGCTTTTGCGAGATTTTAATTATTTTACAAGAGAGCGAATTATCACACTTGTGGAGTTAGATTTACGAAAGAGTTCACAAAATATAAAACAGATTGCACAGTTTGACTCCAGTCAAGGATGGAAGATAGATAATTTTGAAGGCATTACAAAGATAAAGAAAAACAGATTTTTAATGGTAAGCGATGATAACGATAGTGTTTTTCAAAAAACACTTTTTGTGCTTTTTGAAATTATGGATTAATCTCATTTTTGATAATTTGGGCAAGAGAACTACACTCTTTGATTTTTTGAGAGTAATTCAAGTTGTCTTTGAGTAAAATATCTATAAAGGCACTCCCCACGATGACTCCATCTGCTCCAGCAACTTTCTCTTTTGCCGTTTTTGCATTGACTCCAAAACCAACATAAACAGGGGTTTGTGTATACTTTTTGATAGAAGCTAAAAAAGGTTGTAAATCTTCTGCTTTCCCTGAACCTGTAATCCCTGTATAGGCTACCATATAGATAAACTTTTGTGCCTCGCTTACAACTTGCTCAATACGCTGTTCGCTATCTGTTGGGGCAACAAAACTGATGTTTGCCATGTTGTTTGCTTGAAATAAATCTTTATAAAGCAGTGCTTCTTCATGGGGAACATCAGGGATTATGAGACCATTTACACCTATCTGACGAGCAAGGGGGATAAGTTTCTCCATATTTTGTTGATAAAAACTGTTGAAATATCCCATCCAAAGAGTATCTACTTTTGGGGCAACTGCTTGTGAGATTTCAAGTAAATCTTTGAACTTAAATCCAAGTTCAAGGGCTTTATGGTTTGCTTTTTCTATTAAAGGTCCATCAGCGACAGGGTCTGAGAAGGGAACACCGAGTTCAAGGGTATCGACCCCATTTTCACCTAAGGCTAAAGCCAAATCTATACTAAAAGATTTTTCAGGATACCCTGAAGTGATGTATGCTACTAATTTTTTCATTTGTTTTATCTTTCCAAGTCGGGGATTTTGAGTAAAGCATATTGTACTTTACTCAGTTCGTTATCGAGTTTTAAATCATCTTGCCATTTTGCAAACATATCGCTAATAGAGAGTAACCAATCAACTGTTTCACTCGTTACAGGAGGTTCTGAGTGACGTAATGTTTCTAGGGTGTCTTCTACTAAGCTTGCTAGTTTAAGCATAGAGGTAATTTTAAGGTAACCAGAAGCTGATTTGATGTTGTGAAAAACACGGAAAAGCTCATCTACTGTGCGTTTATACATTCTTTCATTTGAGAGATCGACAATCATGACTTCCATGCTCTCCACCATCATAGAATAGTGGTCTAAGAACTCATCAACAATCTCAAAATCAAAGCTTGTTTCTAAATCACTTCTTATTCCCATAAAATAATTCTCCTATATGCTTACAATTATAGCAATATTTAGTTAAAATACTTTTATTAATCTAAAAAGAGTGTTTAAATGAACAAAAAACTGACAATTTCGGCAATTAAAAAAAGTAAAGGGCAAAAACCTTTAGTAATGATAACAGCATACGATGCACTGTTTGCAACACTCCTTGAACCGAGTGCTGATATGATTTTGGTGGGTGATAGTTTAAACATGAGTTTTGCAGGCAAAAGTGACACAGTAAGTGCTACACTAGAGCAGATGATTTACCACACAAATGCAGTCTGTCAAGGGGCAAAAAATAGTTTTGTCATAAGCGATATGCCTTTTGGAACTTACACAAGTAAAGCGCTAGCTCTGACAAATGCAACAAAGGTCTTTCAAGAGACTCCAGCGGATTGTGTGAAAGTTGAAGGGGGTGAAGATAAAGCAGAGATTGTAGCACATTTGACACAGAATGGTATCGCTATTTGTGGGCATATTGGGCTACTTCCTCAGTCTGTGAGAAGCGAAGGTGGCTACAAGGTCAAAGGAAAAACAGAAGAAGAAGCAGAGCAACTCATCAAAGATGCTAAAGCCATTGAAAATGCTGGAGCTTTTTGTATGGTTATTGAAGGGGTGAAAGCCGATGTCGCTAAGAGAGTTGCAGAGTCTGTTTCCATTCCTGTGATAGGCATAGGTGCAGGAAAAGATGTGGATGGGCAAGTGCTTGTTTTTTCAGATATGCTAGGACTCTTTGAAGCTTTTACTCCAAAATTTGTGAAAAAATATATGGACGGTGCAAACTTAGTAAAAGATGCCCTCCAAAGCTATGCAAATGAAGTCCAAAACAGAACTTTTCCAAAAGAGGAACATACGTACTAATGGCAAAAGAGCAGATGGAACGTGTCGTAGAGATTGAAACTTTTGATGCCGAGGAAGCAACTACTGAAGTTACCTTGCGACCTGACGCATGGAGTGAATATATTGGGCAAGAGCAGATTAAAAAAAATCTTGCCGTTTTTATAGAGGCGAGTAAAAAGAGAGGTGAAGTCTTAGACCATGTTCTTTTTTTTGGACCTCCGGGACTTGGAAAAACAACTTTAGCACTTATTATTGCCAATGAAATGCAGGCGAACATCAAAGTAACTGCCGCTCCGATGATTGAAAAAAGTGGTGATTTAGCTGCCATTTTGACAAACTTAGAAGAGGGAGACATTCTTTTTATTGATGAGATTCATCGTCTTTCACCTGCGGTTGAAGAGATACTTTACTCCTCTATGGAAGATTATCGTATTGACATTATTATCGGGAGTGGTCCTGCTGCACAAACGGTAAAAATCGACTTACCGCGTTTTACCCTCATCGGTGCTACCACCCGAGCGGGAATGCTTTCAAATCCTTTGCGAGATAGATTTGGAATGAGTTTTCGTATGCAGTTTTACTCTTCGGAAGAGTTAGCACAGATTATCATACAAGCTGCAAATAAACTTGAAAAAGAGATTATAAAAAAAGCAGCATTGGAGATTAGTAAACGTAGTCGAGGAACCCCACGGATTGCCTTGCGTTTATTACGTAGAGTACGAGATTTTGCCGATGTAGCGGATGAAAGCAGTATAAACCATACGACAACAGAGTATGCACTGAATGAACTGGGGATTAATTCTCATGGTTTTGATGAGATGGACTTACGTTTACTTAAACTTTTGGCTCATGCAAAAGGAAGGGCGATGGGCTTAAGTTCTATTGCTGCATCTTTGAGTGAGGATGAGGGAACAGTGGAAGATGTGCTTGAACCTTACTTGATAGCCAATGGTTACTTAGAGCGAACAGCTAAGGGAAGAAAAGCAACACCAAAAACTTATGATGCTTTAAGCATAAGTTATATCAACGAAGATGGAACACTATTTTAATGAAACCACAGTACTTTACAGCCATACTTTTTGCAACCGCTTTATACTGGATGTATCTGCTTTATGCACCTTTTCTTTTACTCATTACTATTGCTGCATTGTTGGCAATCTCAACATCCAATATTCAAGAATATTTTGAAGATATTTTTAAGTCTAAGCTACTTGCAGCCTCTCTCTCTAGCCTTTTATTAGCTATGCTTTTTTTCGCTCCACTTGGATATTTTTTAGCGACTTTGACGATCAAGCTCAATTCTGTTGAACCTGAGGTTTTACAAAAGATACAAATCTATATGAGAGCCTTAGTAGAAAGTCCTCCCGAGTATCTCCAGTTTTTAAAGCCCTATCTCACAGATGTTATGAAAGAGTTTGACACAGGACTCCTTACTTCAAGTGCTTTAAGTACAGCAGCAAAAGTAGGTTCTTTTAGTGCTGGCTTTTTGAAAAATGCTTTTTTAATCATCATTTTTTACTTTTTTGCCCAGTATAATGGTTCCTTTGTTATCTCTTTTATCAAGCGTATTGTGCAGATGTCTGTTGATGAAAGTACACTGATGATACGAGAACTCTCTTCTGTTATGGGTGTTGTTTTTTACTCGATTATTGCAACTGCAATGTTTGAGGGAGTCTTATTTGGTTTGGCTATCTCTTATCTTGGAAACAATGGTTTACTATTTGGAGTTATGTATGGATTTGCTTCTTTAGTACCTGTTGTCGGTGGTGTGGTTATGTGGCTGCCATTTATGCTCTATGAACTTGCAATGGGCAATACACATAATGCACTTTTTATCGCAGTTTATTCTGTAGTTGTTATTTCAATTGTAGCAGATACTTTTATAAAACCATTGATAATAAAAGAGATTAATACGCGAGTTTTACATGATAACCAAACACAGATGAACGAACTCGTCATCTTTTTTGCTATCATCGCAGGACTTACAACCTTTGGTTTTTGGGGCATGATTCTAGGTCCAGCCATCACTGCATTTTTCTTAACAATCTTAAAACTCTTTGAAGATAGAACAAAAGAGTTTGAGATTAGAAGTATTAATTGAGTGGTAGTTTCCCACGAGAAATTGAAGAAGTCCGATAAAGTCCTATTTTGTGGAGTATACCACCCCAAAAAGTCAAGACAACTTTTTTAAAATCCTTATTCCGTCCTAATATGTAACATTATGCTACATTTTCTTTTTGAATTTCAACCTTTTTCATATTTATTTTCAGACTACCAAAGTAAACATTCATAAGTTTTTTGTAATCAAGTGTTTCATGTGTCAAACGAACTGCTAAACTAGGCAGGTAAGTTTGAGATTTGGAACTCATTTTTAAATTTTAAACCTTAAGAAAATAAACTAATTTAGCTAAACTTCATTTTTCAAGAAAATGGAGGCTAAATGTTAAAAAAAGGTGAAACAAAGATGATTAAGAAATTCCTAAAAGAGGGTATGAGTAAAAGTGCAATAGCACGTAAACTTGGAATAAGTAGAGAGACAGTTAGTAAATATGCTCTTAAGCCAGATGGATATATTCCTGTAATGGATAAAGCTCCCATAGAAACAACAGTAGATGAGTTTTTACCACATATTGCAAATATGTTAGCAACAGCAGAGCAAGAGGATGTACACATTCCAACAACTGTAATATATCAAGATATACAAACATTGGGATATAATGGTAGCTTACGATGGCTGCAGTCAGTGATGCAAAAGCATGAGTTACGTCAAAGAGCGAAAGATGAGGATGAATTAATAAGATTTGAGACAGAGGCTGAAAAACAGTTTCAAGTAGATTGGGTAGAGTTTCCAAAAGATGGCTTATCAGCCTTTGTTGCCACAATGGGCTATAGTAGAGTCTCTTATGTGCAAACGGATATGGTTAAACATAAACTCAATCCACTCTTTGAGGATTTCGCAAAACATTGTGGATTTAAAATTAAAGTCTGTAAACCATACACTCCATAAACAAAAGGAAAAGTGGAAAGGTTTAATCACTACTTGAGATATAGTTTTTATAACGGCTTAAAAGTTTTACTGAGTATGAAGGACTACCAATTAAATTTAGAAAACGCTAATGCCCAAGTGCTTAAATGGCTCGATAATCGTGCGAATAAGAGAATTCATAGCACAACACTACAACAGCCAATTTAAGTTGCTTATTGATGAACAACCTCACTTGTTACAACAACCTAAACCTTACAATGGAGTACATCCTAAGATTGTCGTAGATAATATACTCAAAAATGATTTAAGAGTCAATAATAAACCTACTCCTTTAATAACAATTCTAGGTAAATCCGATGAGAAATAGGCTCAGAAATTGCTAGTAGATTTAAAAAGTCACAAGTATGAAACTAAAACAGAAAAAGCTACTTTTAGAAGAGTTGAAAATAGTAAAAGATTTTAGAGTAGATAAACATAAGATACTCTATCCACTTCATGAAATTCTCTTTATGACACTCTTTGCCTTACTCAAGGGTAATACAACCTTCAAAGAGATGCATCTATGGATGGAGTTT
>JALUWV010000067.1 GCA_027019335.1 Sulfurimonas sp.
GGTTTGATACATGACTTACAAAAACCACCTGCTTTTGTGTAGTCTGTAATCTCTTCAACAGTTTTGAGGTCATTGAGTTTAATCACTTCTTGAAGTGTTCCAAGGCTCACACGCGCACATTCACAAACGATGATTTCTTCTTCAAAACTTTCTGCTTCAACACCCATGTAAAGGCCAGCAGCTTTTTTGATAACATCATAAGCCATAACAGAACAGTGCATTTTTTGTGGTGGAACAGCAGGTGTTTCAGGGTCATCACGGAGTGCTAACTCAACATCAATGTTTGTTATCTTCACCGCTTCTTTCACCGTTTTACCGATACAAAGTTCCGTCATAACATCACTTGATGCAATAGCAGTTCCACATCCAAAAGATTTGAATTTTGAGTTTATAATGATGTCTGTTTTAGGGTCGATTTCCCAGTACAAACGCACGGCATCTCCACAAGATTCTGCACCAAAATCAGCAACAATCAGTTTGTTACCACGTTTTTCAACTTCCCCTTGAAAAAGTTCCCCTTGGTGTTGGGGGTTGTTCATAAGAGTTGTTACTTTATTTGAGTAGGCATCCCAAAGAGACTCGCCTAACATATCAGCTTTAGCCATATTATGCTCCTTAATTTTATTTTTTAGTTGTTAGTGAAGTTCACACTCTTGAACTTCGCCACCAGCAGTTGGTTTTTGTTTCGCAAATGAACTTGAAATTGCTCTGAGTCTATGTACCGCATCTTTAAAATGTTGTATCGTATAATCAACTTCTTCATCTGTTGTAAATCTTGAAAGACTCAAACGGATTCCTGTGTGAGCAAGTTCATTATCAGCTCCGATTGCAAGCATAACGGTGTTTGCTTCTAAATCTTCAGAAGCACAAGCAGAACCTGTTGAAGCACCTATTTGACCATTGTTTAAGTCCCAAAGCATTCCTTCACCCTCAACACCTCGAATAGAGATAAGGATAGTGTTTGGTGTACGGTTTTCTCTATCGCCTACTGTAAAAGTATCACTAAGTTCTAAGATAGCATCCTCTAAACGGTCACGTTTTGCACGAATAGCCGCCATTTTTTCTTCGATGTTTGTGGTTGCTAACTCCATCGCTTTTCCCATACCAACGATATACGGTACATTTAAAGTTCCTGAACGACGACCACCCATTTGCTCGCCACCATGTAAAAGTGGACTCAAAGCTTGAGAATCTTTAATGTAAAGCCCACCAATCCCTTTAGGACCATGGAATTTATGTGCAGAAAATGAGAGGAAATCAACATGAACATCTTGTAAATCAACAGGGATTTTTCCAACAGCTTGCACCGCATCTGTGTGAAAAAGCACACCTGCTTCTTTACAAATCTCACCGATTTCTTTGATAGGGTTAATCATACCCGTTTCATTAGATGCCCACATAACACTCACAAGTGCAGTTTTTTCTGTGATAAAACTTTTGACTGTATGTGCTTCGACTGTTCCTTGCTCATTGACGGGAAGGTAAGTGACTTGCACCCCTTGCTCTTCTAGCCATTTACAAGTTGAGAGTACTGATGGGTGTTCTACTTCTGTAGTGATAATGTGTTTTTTATCTCCACTCACAATATAATCTGTAAAGATTGATTGCAGAACCCAGTTGTTTGACTCTGTTGCACATGATGTAAATACCACATCATCATCGTCACTTGCATTGATAGCAGTATAAACTTGGTCAATCGCCTTCATGATGTCGGGGTGAACAGATGAACCAAATTTGTGAAGTGAGCTTGGATTTCCGAAACGCTCACTGAAAAATGGGAGCATAGCTTCGACTACTAAAGGATCAACCATTGTAGTAGCATTGTTATCTAAATAAACTTGCATTTTTACCTCTTTAATTTTAGATTTTTTAAATAAGACAAATTTAGTCTTGTTTTGATTTCGACATCATAATAGCTTTGTCATTATGATATGCTTAATTAAAACTGATAATATTTTTACTTTAAGAAAGGAAACAGTATAAACGAGTGATAATGGTATGTAAGGATTTGCATGATACAGACAAAAAAACAAAAGATTATATTTCATAGTATATTATTTAGTACTATTTTATATCTAGGTATTCTTGCTATTGAGGCTTTTAAAAATAGTAAAAAAGAGTACTATTTGAATGTACAAAGTCAGCTTCTAGCTGTAAAGTATAAAACAAGCTATAAGTACTTTAAAATAATGGCAGATGATATTGCACTTATGTACGGCACCAATAAAAATGTAATCAAGCTTTTGTCTTTAGTTCAAAATGCAGATAAAACAGAACAAGCAGAGCTTCGTCGCACTTTGTATAAGAAATTGATTAAAAATTATAAGCGCTTAAATCATATGGGTATCACGCAAGTGCATTTTCACCTCCCAAACAATAAAAGCTTTTTACGTATGTACAAGCCAGAAGTCTTTGGAGATAATGTAACAGATATTAAAGATGCTGTTGTTTTGACAAATCAAACAAAAACAATGCACAGTGGGTTTGAAACGTGTTTGTTTATGGCAGGTCTGCGTTTTGTTTATCCCCTGTTTAATGCAAAAAAAGAGTATCTGGGATGTGTAGAGATTGCATATTCAACACAAGAACTTTTAAAAAGTATACAAGATGATTTTGTACATGATTCACATATCCTTATCTCAAAAGATATTGCTGCGGGGACAATCGTACAAAAAGAGTTAGATTATGATTATAAGCAGAGTTGGGAAGATGCAGATTATTTGATAGAAACATCTACCCATAAAAAGATAGGAAAGAAAGATTTATATGCTAAGTTAGATACTCCAAAAGTACATGATGCCATTAAAAAAGGCATAGCATCGAAAAAGCCCTTTTCTTTGGCTACAGAGTACAACTACCATAACATCATCATGACATACCTTCCCTTACAAAGCACAACAAAAACTAGAAATATAGCTTACATCGTTGTTTATACAGAATCTGATTATTTAAGTAACTTGCAACTCCAGTATAACTATATTTTGATTTTATTTATAAGTGTGCTGGCTCTTTTGTATCTTTTTGGTTTTTATGTGATATTTTCTCAGGCAAAACTCAAAGAGTTAGCCCTCTATGATAGTCTGACAAAACTACCCAATCGTGCGCTTTTTAAGATAGAATTGAACAATGAAATCAACAGAGCTATGCGTTATGAGCATAACATTGCACTGCTATTTTTAGATTTAGATGGATTTAAAGCGGTGAATGATACTTATGGACACCATACTGGGGATGAGTTACTTATCTTTGTCGCAAAAACAATTACCTCTCGCTTACGAAAAAACGATATGGTATCGAGACTGGGTGGGGATGAATTTACCATTATACTCAATGACATTGGCACGCCACAACAGGCAGTAGAACTCGCAGAGCATATTATCAAAGATATCAATAAAGAGATAATTTTGAATCATGAAGTGATACAAGTTGGTGCAAGTATAGGTGTCAGTATGTACCCAAAACACTCTAAAGATATTGATGACTTAATCAAGTACGCAGATAAAATGATGTATATTTCCAAAGAGAATGGAAAAAATCAAGTGACACTTTACAAGGAAGAATACAATGTGTAATTTTAACAAACAAAACGAAGATACAAAAATCTTAGTAAGCCTTTTTATGCAAAAAGCTGCAGAAAATATCGGGGGTGCAAACCATTTGTTATCTCTCATCGAAGCGATGAAGGCAAAAAAACCTGCTGCTTTAATGCTCAAAGAGTGCCAAGTAGCCTCGAACAATAGCATTACAAAATGGAATAAAAAAGTTTTCAAAGATAAAGTAGAGGTACTTGAAGAAATTTTAACACTGCATAGAAGTTCTGAAAATCCTGATTTTAACATCTTAAATCATGAAAATGCCAAAAAAAGAAAAGCAATTTTAAATATGGTTAAAACACTTACTCCCCTAGAGTTTGTAGCTACTCCACAAAATCCCAATGATGGTAGTGGTTTTAGTTTCAAAGTTTTTGACTCATCAACGGAGGAAAGTGTAACCCTCAATCCTATCTTCATCGCAATGTTCTTTTGTGGTGTAGAGTTTACAAAAAAAGCCCTCAAGTATAATATTTAATAATCAATAAAGTTTATCTTGTGTAGTATTAGGAAATGAGAAGTTAAAGGAAGTTTATGACAATTCAAAAGAAACTGTATGCAATCATGGGACTTTCCGTACTTTCCATTTTTCTCAATATTTACATTGTAAATTATATGTTACAAAAGAGTAAGCAACTCAATGCAACGAAGTCTTCGATTTACCAGATAAATGCAGATATGAGAACTTTAAGTATTCAGAGTAGTGGTTTTTTAGAGTATAAACAAGAGCTTTACAATCAAAGTTTCCAACACAAATCACAAGAACTTCTTCATCAAATGGCAACATTTAAGAAATCATTGCAAAAAATTGATATAGAAACAGATACCATTGATTTGATTAGCACAAATATAGTCGCGTATCAGAAGATATTTACTGAAGTGGTTGCTGTACAAAAATCTATAGGCTACACACAAAAAGATGGTTTAAACAAAAAGCTTGTGAGTTCTGTGAGAAAAGCGGAACTTTTTGCAAAAAGAGTGCAAAATCAAGATGTTTACAGTATGGTTTTGACACTGAGAAAGCTCGAAAAGAGTTTTTTGCTAACCCATAAGAAAAAGTACATCAAAAGATTTACAAGAACATACAATGCCTTGATTTACTACATTCAAGGAAATCTCAAAGACAATGAAATAATTATTGCAAATTTGAGTGAATATCATAAATATTTTTTGAGCTTAACAGAAGCTATACAGACAAAAGGACTTGATTCTCAAAAAGGTCTTTTAGGAAAAATGTCTCAAATTAGTGCGAAAAATGATGCACTCTTACAAGAGATGTTACATAAATATCTTCCTGTTTTAGAAACAAAAATAGCAACATTGCAAAAGCTTTCGTTCTTTATACAAATTGGATTTGGAATCTTAATCGTGATGATGCTACTTTTAGCGAATAAATCTATAGTAACCCCAATCAAACAGCTTATACGGGCAGGAAAAGAACTCACAGAAGGGGATGGGGATTTAACACAACGCCTTACATCTGAATCTAATGATGAAATCTCAGAAGCAAATCAGTACATCAATAATTTTATTGCAAAAGTACAGACAGTACTCTCTGGAGTTATAGAAACTTCTGCAAACAATTCAGAAATTTCTAAAACATTAGAGATTGCAGCCCAAGAAGTAGGGGATAGGTCTGATAAACAAAATAGAGATTTAAGTAGTGTCGTAGAGGAAAGTAATATCATGCGTAATGATTTACGAGAAGCGATTATAGAAGCAGAACATGGTAAAGAAAACCTTGAAAAATCGAGTCAAAACCTTGAAGAGACAAAAGAAGATGTACTCGGAATGGTTTCAAGAGTTCAAGCAAGTTCTGAACTTCAAGTAGAACTTGCAAACTCGCTTTCACAGTTGTCCTCAGATGCAGCAGAAGTAAAAAATGTTTTAACTGTTATCGCTGATATTGCAGACCAAACAAATCTTTTAGCATTAAATGCAGCTATCGAAGCAGCACGAGCTGGCGAGCATGGACGAGGATTTGCTGTAGTTGCGGATGAAGTGCGTAAACTTGCAGAACGTACACAAAAATCTTTATCAGAGATAAATGCAACGATAAATGTTATCGTACAAGCTATCATAGACAGTTCCAGTGAAATGAATAAAAGTTCATCGCAGATAGAAGAACTTGCAAGTATTTCGACAAGTGTAGGTGAAAAGATTAATGCGACAGTTGCAATCATGAATGAATCAACAAAAATGAGTGAAAATATTCTTGATGGCTATAGAGAAAATGCGAACAAAACAGATAGTATCATCAGTAAAATCAATGATATTAGTCAGATATCGAATGAAAATAAAGAGAGTGTTGATAATGTAGCACAAGCAAGTGCAAACCTTCATCAACTCACAAATGAACTTGAAGTGCGTCTTCAAGAGTTCAAAGTATAACCAAAATTAATATGAGGAGAAAAAGATGATTATTAAATTAGGACTGAGTGCCTTGCTTATCTCAAGCACACTCTTTGCAACAAGTGATATGAGTAAGTGGATACGACCAAATGAGGTGCCACAACCAAAAGATAACAAACTAACAAAAGATAGAATAGAGTTAGGAAAACTCCTTTACTTCGATAAGAGACTCTCTGCAAGTGACAAAATCTCTTGTGCAACTTGTCATGCCCCTAAACGCGGTTGGACAGACTTAGTCCCTGTGTCAAAAGCAGTAGGAGCAGGGCGAGGTCCTAGAAACTCGCCAACAGTACTCAACACAGCATACTTGAGAAGACTTTTTTGGGATGGTCGCGCAAAGAGTTTAGAACAACAAGCACTCGGTCCAATAGAAGCTGATGTAGAGATGAATATGCCTTTAGAAGTGTTGATTCCTAAACTCCAAAAGATTCAAGGGTATGTGAAACTCTTCAATAAAGCGTATCCAAATGAGGGTGGTATCAACAATAAAACTTTAGCAAAAGCTATTGCTTCGTTTGAGCGAACGGTACTCTCAACAACAGCCCCTTTTGATAAATATGCGATGGGCGATACAAAAGCCATTAGTAAAAAAGCAGCAAAAGGGTATAAAGTATTTATAGGTAAGGCACACTGTGCAGATTGTCATGATAAATTTAACTTTACAGATGGAAGTTTCCATAATATCGGTTTAAAAGATGGAGACCTGCAAGGCAAAGACCTCGGTCGTTATAATCTCAAACGCAGAGCTGCTTGGTATGGTGTCTTTAAAACACCAACTTTAAGAGATGTTACAAAATCTGGACCTTATTTTCATGATGGAAGTGTAAAAACTCTCACAGAAGCTGCAACGATTTGTGCTAGTGGTGGACGCTATAAAAATGGTGTGAAAAACAAATCAACATATATAGAAGATAGACACCTCACCCAAACAGAGATTAGCCAAATAGTAGCCTTTATGAAAACATTAACAGGCCCAGATATGAAACTAAAGATTCCAACGAAGTTTCCACAATAAAAAAGAAGGAAAGAAAATGAAGAAAATTGTAACGACATTGTTAGTAGCAGGAGCATTAAGTGTAACACTTAGTGCAAAGAATTGGGTTGTAAATCAAAAAGGGAAGACATTTATTCCAAGTAAATTGACCGTGCATGTAGGCGATACGATTACCTTTGATAACTCTGACCCTTTTGCTCATAATGCTTACACGGATGACGAAGCAAATGAATTTGATGTGGGAATGCAACCAACAGGAAAAGAGACACATATGAAGATAAAATCAAAAGAGTCTTTCAATGTTGAGTGTGCCATTCATCCAAATATGCTTTTAGAAGTAACAGTCGAGTAGATGATGAAAAAATCCCATGCAATCATCAGTGTGCTATTACTTGTGAGTGTGAACACTTATGCCTCTGATGCTTTAGCAGAGGGAAAGCGACTCTATAATGAAACATGTATTAGTTGTCATGGTGCAACTGGCGCGACGGATACAGATATAAAATTGATAGTGAAGCCAAGAAAGTTAAAAGAGAGTATCCTTTCTGCTGCGCAAATGGTAAAGATTATCTCAGAAGGTGGACATACTTATGGTGCGCACTCGGACATCATGCCTGCGTTTAAGTATGTGTACGATAAGGCACAGATAAAGAGTATCGCAGAGTATGTTTCTCAAACTTTTAACTCTCAAAGAAATGCCAGAGTCAAAAAACATTTATCAGAAGCCAATGTTCAAAAAATTGATGCGCAGAAGATGTATAAAATCGGTAAAAAGATTTTTAAACGCAACTGTAGCCTTTGTCATGGACTCAAAGGAGACGGTAAAAGTATCTATGTTGAACAATCAAAGGCAAATAAAGAATTTTTGTATCCTTATGATTTGAGAAAGACAATCCTCAGTGAAGACCAAATATTTCTGATGGTGAAATTTGGTGCGCATTACTGGGGTGCAGATAAAGAAGATATGCCCTCATGGAAGAAAAAGTATAATGACACAAAACTGCGTAGTGTCGCTCACTTTGTAAAAACAAAAATAGTAGGCACAGACTAAGCTCTCTTTTTAAATCTCTTATGCTATAATCGCACCAATAATTATATACTAAGAGGTTCTTTTTATGGCACAAACTATAACAGAAAAAATATTTTCAGAACATGTCGGTCATGAAGTTTTTGCGGGTGAAATTATCCGTTCAAACATCGATATGGTCATCGGAAATGATATTACAACTCCTATCTCAATCTCAGCATTTAACCTTAGCGGTGCGAAAAAACTAGCAAATCCTGATGGATTTTCTATTGTTTTAGACCACTTTATCCCTGCAAAAGACATCGCATCAGCAAATCAAGCAAAAATCTCTCGTGTCTTCGCAAAAGAGCATAATCTTAAAAACTTTTTTGATGAGAAAGATATGGGGATTGAACATGCACTTCTTCCCGAAAAAGGGCTTGTAGTTCCTGGTGATGTCATCATCGGTGCAGATTCTCATACGTGTACACATGGTGCTTTAGGAGCATTCTCAACGGGTATGGGTTCAACTGACCTCGCATTTGCTATGATAAGCGGAGGCAACTGGTTTAAAGTTCCTGAATCAATCAAAGTAAATTTAAGTGGAAAACCAGGTAAATATACAACGGGAAAAGATATCATCTTAGAAGTTATTAGACTGATTGGTGTAGATGGAGCCTTATATAAAACTTTAGAGTTTACGGGAAGTACTATCGAGCATTTAACAATGGACGATAGATTTTCTATGTGTAACATGGCGATTGAAGCGGGAGCAAAAAGTGGAATTGTCGCTGTTGATGATATAACTCGTGAATTTTTAGCGGACAAAGATTTAGCACGCGAGCCAAAAGAACATTATTCGGATGCTGATGCAAATTATAGTATTGTTTTAGATATAGATGTGGCAAACCTTGACCCTGTGATTGCTTATCCATTTTTACCATCCAATGGTCACTCTGTAAACCAAGCTGTCACAGATAAAATTAAAATAGACCAAGCTTTTATAGGAAGCTGTACTAATGGGCGTTTGAGTGACCTTAAAACTGCTGCAGAAATCTTAGAGGGAAAAAGAGTACATGAAGATGTCCGTCTTATCGTGACACCGGGAACACAAAAGATACTCAAAGAAGCGTATAAACTCGGCTACATGGACATTATCATCGATGCAGGTGGCGTTGTGAGTAACCCAACTTGTGGTGCTTGTCTAGGTGGATATATGGGGATTTTAGGAGATGGTGAAGTGGCCGTTTCAACAACAAACCGTAACTTTGTTGGTCGCATGGGTTCTCGCTCTTCTGAAGTCTACTTAGCAAATTCAGCAGTCGCTGCAATCTCCGCTTTAACAGGGTACATTACAGACCCAAGATAGCTTAATAATAGTTAAGCTATAATTTTAATAATTTAAACTAATAAAGGAAATAAAATGAAAAAACTTTTACTTATCCCAGCACTTTTAGCGGGAAGTCTTGCTCTTGCAGATGGACACAAATACGAAATCTCTCCGCTTATCGGATATAACATCTCTGAGGGTAATCTCGGAATGAAAGATGATGGCTATTTTATTGGTGGTTTAGAGGGACAGTATAATCTTGAAAACTCTAACTGGAGTCCAGAACTTTCTGCTTTTTATACAAAAGGTGCAAATTATAAAAATGGTGGTGATGCAAATATTTTAAGAGTAGCAGGAAATGGTGTATATACTTTTGATATGGAAAGTTCAATTAAACCATTTGTAAAAGCAGGTCTTGGGTATGAAGCTATCAAGCGACGAAATTATTCAAATCAAAATGGTGTTTTTGTAGATGCTGGAGCGGGAGCAAAAGTCTCTCTTACAGATATGATTTCATTAAAGCTAGAAGCAATTTATATGGCTAAAGGTAACTCTAATAATGCTGGAAATGCAGATAGTAATCTTATGACATTAGCAGGTCTTACATTTGCTTTTGGTGGTGAAAAACCAAAACCAGCACCTGTCGCTGCACCAGTAGTTGTCGATGGTGATGATGACCATGATGGTATTCTCAATTCAGTAGACCAATGTATATATACTCCAGCAAATACTCCAGTAGATGCGAATGGTTGTGCTTTGGATGATGATAAAGACGGTGTTTCAAATAACCTTGACCAATGCCCGCAAACTGAATTTGGGAAAGAGGTAGATGCGAAAGGTTGTCAAATACAACTTGATGATGATCATGATGGCGTTCTCAATGCAGCTGACCTTTGTCCAACAACTCCAGTAGGGGACAAAGTAAATAGTGATGGTTGTACAAAAATTGTGAATCTTCATGTAAATTTTGCAAGAGATTCTTATAAAATTGTAGCAGACTCTATGGCTGATATTAATGCCTATGCAAGTTTCCTTAAAAAACATACAAACTATAGTGCATATATCGTTGGATATACAGATAGCAGAGGTTCAGCAGCATACAACAAAAAACTTTCTAAAAACAGAGCAACAGCTGTTGTGAATGAACTTATCGCAGAAGGTGTTAGTGCGCAACAATTAAGCTCTTTGGGTATGGGTGAAGCAAATCCAATCGCCGATAATGCTACACGTGAAGGTCGTGCTTTAAACAGACGTATCGAAGCGGAACTTATCAAACACTAGATGATTACTTCTACCCCTTGCATTATTTTCGCAGGTGGGAAAAGCTCAAGAATGGGAGCAGACAAAGCACTGCTCCCTTTCTCCTCTTTTAAAACACTGACCGAATTTCAATACCACCGCTTAAAAAAAATCTTTCAAAATGTTTATATCTCATGTAAAACAAGAGACAAGTTTGATTTTGAGGCAGATTTTATTGAAGATAGTGTTCAGACAGATGTTTTTGCACCTACTGCAGGCTTCATTGCTGCATTTTCAGCCCTCCAAACAGAAAAGATTTTTGTACTGAGTGTAGATACCCCTTTTATAAATGCTGACATTATAAAAAAAATATTGGAAGCAGATACTGAAAATAGTGATGCAGTTGTTGCCAAAACAGAAGAGGGAATGCAACCTTTATGTGGTTTGTATCATGCCTCTTTAGTCGATAGCTTTGAGCAAATGCAAGCAAATAATAATCATAAACTTGGGTATTTACTAAAAAATTCAAGAACGACATTTGTTTTTTTTGAAGCGCATGAAGCCTTTTTAAATCTAAATCATCCCCACGAATACAAAAAAGCACTGACACTCGTTTAATACTCTTCGCTATAATAATGCAAGAATTTTAACAAAAAGAGAGTGTATGAAATTAACACACCTAGATGAAAATCAAAGACCAAAAATGGTTGATGTCAGTGACAAAAAACCAACAACACGAACCGCTACAGCAAGTGGGATAATAGAGATGAGTCAAGTGGCTTACTCAAATGTTGTCAGCGAACAAAATAAAAAAGGTCCAGTCCTCCAAACAGCGGTAATTGCTGCTATCATGGGAGTCAAACAGACAAGTACTCTCATCCCTATGTGTCATCCTTTAAATTTAAGTGGCATTAACTGTGATGTAGAAGAACTCCCTGAATTACCAGGTTTTAAGTTAAGTGTTACTACGAAGCTTACAGGACAAACAGGGGTAGAGATGGAAGCTCTTACAGGAACGAGCATCGGCTTGCTTACCATTTATGACATGGTAAAAGCTATAGATAAGGGGATGATTATTCGTAACGTCCAACTTGAAGAAAAATCGGGAGGGAAAAATGGAGATTTTAAACGAGAGAACTGAAAAATTAGTCCTTGAGTATCCGTGTGATTGGGCATACAAACTCATAGCGAGTGAAAAAAAAGCACTTGAAGCTGCTATTCACGATGTTATTCAAACAAGAGAACACACACTTACACACTCAAACAATTCTAAAACTGGAAAATATGTGAGTATGAACTTAAATGTATTGGTTCATAATGAAGATGATAGAAATTTTATCTATGAGGCTCTCAAAGCGCATAGTAACATCAAAATGGTACTTTAAAGGAGTTTATGATGGATATAGAAAAAATAAATGATGCAATTGAAAAGGCATACAATCGTCGATACAAAAGTGTTGAGAAGAGAGTTTCAAAGGTACTAGAAAGTGTACAAGAGAGCGATAGTTTAGATGTCGATGCATTAGAACTAGCACAAATGCGAAGTGTTGTTACAACGGTCTTAAATCTTGAAACGAAAAGTTTACAAGAAGATGTAGAGACACTCTTAGCACAAAAAGAGTTGATAGAGAGAAGTTTAGAGAAAAAAAATCATCAACTGCAAGATACAAAATATGAAGTATTTGATGTTTTAGAAACTCGCTTTGAAGCCAATGAACATACGCTTGCGAAACTCCATCAAGTGAAATTACAGTCTATTGATTTATACGATATACTCAGTGAAATGGTTGAATCTGCAATCATTACTGCCCTTGAAAAAGAGGAAGAAGATGACATCAAAGAGACGATTGTTGAAATCATTAAGGGAATTACATATGAAGCGATTAAAGAGGGTTCTTTAAATACTTTAAGAGTGAGAAAAATCCTCTCAACCGTCCTTACAACGGCGATAGATGTAGCAGAAGCAACACCAAACAAAGCGAACAACATTTTAGGGGGAACCCTCAAAGGAATGCGCGGTGGACTGGTACACTCTATAGATAGATTTAAAAAGAGACTGGCATTTACCCCTGTAGAAGCAAAGCATATTTTAGTTAAAGATTATGATAGCATTGTTGAAGACTTACAACAAACTGATACACTCTTCTCTCAAGTTATTATTAATCAAGCCTCTAAAAGTGCCAATAATATTCGTACAATTTTGATAAATACAAACAAAGAGATGCGCTATGATTTAGAAGAGTTGGTGCATATATCTAAAGAAGCGGCAGATGCAATGAAAGAAAAGTTTTCAGGACTTGCAAGTGGTGCTGTAAAAAGAGCAGATAATGCTTTCAAATCAGAAAAAGCCCAAGAAGCTAAACGTATGGGTAAAGAGGCATGGGGACTTGCAAAAACTACACTTGGAAAGGCTATCAAAACAGCAAAAGGGAAGATAGAAAAAAAAGAGCAAGAAAAATGAGTCAAGAAGCTGTAAAAGACAAATTGCAAGAAGCCCTCAAAGAGTATAAAGCAAATCCTACAGGAGCGAAAGATTACTTTACAAGTATGAAAGAGATGAGTAGCTGGCTTCAAAGCGAGAAAAAATCATGAAAATTCTCTGTTCCTCTCTTTATGAGCAACAACTCAAAGTAATTTTAGCAGAGTTTGAGACTTTTAAATCTGCGAAAGATTTTAAACTTTATCTTGATACTATTGTGATGAATGCACCAACAAAAGCAAGAAAATATAAGCAGTCTATTTATTTTGATGATGAAGATGTAAAAGATATAGAGTATGAAGATTATACGATAATTATGCATATAAATGAAGAAAAAGAGTCCTATTTCCTCGTCGGTATTGTAAAAAAATAAGCAAAATTAATAGTAAATATTAGTTTTTTTGTTTCAAAAAGTAACAAAAGAGTCACTTTTAAGCATTTTTGATGGAAATTGTGACTTTTGTTAGCGTACTTTGATTTTTGGCTTCGGTAAAAAATGATATAATTTTTTGTTCATAACCTTTAAAATGCAAGAATTATATTTGCAAGAGGGTTATAAGATTAGTAAAATTAATAATTAAATACTTTAAATTAAACAAAGGAGAGAATGTGGCAAAGAAAGAATTGCAAGAAGAAAAAACACTCGCAAGACGTGACTTTTTTAGAAAGACTGCAGCTGCATCTGTTACTGCTTTAGCAGGGACATCGTTATTTGCAAACGAATCTACTGGCTCAGGCGATCCAGCGATTATGAATCACACAGCATGGGGACAAACTTGGGGAGATCCAGTGGATAAATTTCCATATGGTATGCCTTCAAAATATGAACATAATGTTGTAAGAAGAGCGACAAGCTTACTCTCTTCAGGTAACTTCAGAGCATCTATTGCTGTAACTCCTATTCAGGAATCTAAAGGGATTATCACTCCAAATGGTCTTTTCTTTTCTCGTTCACATGGTGGTGTGGCACATGTAAATCCAAATGAATTTCGTTTGATGATTCATGGTCTTGTGGAGAAGCCTATTGTTCTTACACTAGAACAGCTCAAACGCTATCCAAGTGTGACTCGTACTCACTTTATTGAGTGTCCAGCAAATGGTGGACAAGAGTGGAGAGGGCCACAATTTAACTCTGTACAATTTGCAAAAGGGTTTATGGCTTCTGCTGAGTGGACAGGTGTTTATCTGAAAACCATTTTAGAAGATTTAGGACTAAAGCCAGAAGCACAATGGATGCTTGCAGAGGGTTCTGATAACTCTAAAATGGGAAGAACGATTCCTATAGATAAAGTTTTAGATGATGCAATGGTTGTTTATGGACAAAATGGTGAAGCACTCCGTCCTGAACAAGGGTATCCAGTAAGACTGTTACTTCCAGGTTGGGAAGGAAACTTATGTGTAAAATGGTTAAGAAGACTTGAATTTTCTCAAGAACCATGGTACTGTAAAGAAGAGACTTCTAAATATACAGACTTAAAACCAACAGGTAAGGCTATCCAACACTTTTATGCAAATGAAGTAAACTCTACTGTTACTTCACCATCTCCAGAGATTCCGTGGACAGATGTTAAAGCAGGTGATGTTGTTGAAATTGAAGGTCTTGCATGGTCTGGTATGGGTACAATCACAGGTGTAGATTTATCATTTGATGGCGGTAAAAACTTTGTAGAAGCAAAACTCAAAGGTTTAGTACTTCCAAAATCATGGACTCGTTGGTCTTATATGTATAAAATTCCTAAAAATTTCCAAGAAAATGGAAAACAAATTATTCTTGCTTCACGTGCTATGGATGATGCTGGGTACATACAACCTACAATCGATCAAGAAGTCGGTGTAATGGGTGTTGAAGCAGTATATCACAGAAATGCGATAGAGACTTGGGAAGTAACAGAAACTGGAAAGGTAAATCATGTTGAAATTCGAAGCATATAAAAAAGTAATAGTTTCTGCTACTGTAGCTGCTTCTGTGGCTCTTTTAGCAGTTGGTTGTGTTGATGATGTAAAACCTCAAAACAGTACGTCTGCAAAAAGTACAACTTTAGGTATAGATGGTGGAACTATTTATCCTGTTGTAAATGGAAAAAAAGGTCCATATCTTGTGAATGAACAAGCATTATCACACAGTTTGAATTACGGTCGTGTACCAAATAGTGCTGAATTGGCTGCATGGGATACAGATATACAACCTGTAACTGCACTTTCTCCTGAGGGACATGGTCTCCCTGAGGGTGAAGGTTCTGTAGAAGATGGTGGCGATATTTATGATGCAAAATGTGTTATGTGTCATGGTGACTTTGGTTCAGGTGGTGGAGGGTATCCAGCACTTTCTAAAGGAAATGCTTATGACCTGCATAAAACTTTAACAAACAATAGATGGAAAGACCCAGAAGCTGCTGGTCCAGTGCGTGTTTTTGGTTCATACTGGCCACAAGCAAGTACTCTTTTTGCTTATATCAAAGATGGTATGCCACATCCATTCTCAGGAAGTTTAACTGATGATGAAGTCTATGCACTTGTAGCATACATTTTAAATATCAATGAAATGAAAATTGATGGGCAAGAAGTAGATGACGATTATGTATTGACTCGTGAGAAGTTCTTAAAAATCAAAATGCCAAATGTTGATGGTTTTGAACCAAAAATTTCTGGTAAAAATGCACTTCCAGTTGTGCGTGCTTATTTCGCAAATGCAAAAAACTTTGGCGCACAGAACTTAAATCAAGGTGCTGTAAGATGTATGCATGATTGTCAAAAAGCAACAGCAAAAATCAAATACATTCAAAATGGTGGGATTAAAGACTTTAAACCAGTTATGAGTGATGTAAGAGATTTACCAGCGAAAAAAGCAGAAAAACTTGATGTGAAGAAAACATATGCAGCATCTTGTGCAATGTGTCATGATAGTTACTTAGCACCAGGCGCACCTGAATGGGCGAACTATACGGCTGAAGGTATGGAAACTGTGTACAAAAAAGCTATCAAAGGTACTGAGGGTGGAATGCCTGCAAAAGGTGGAACTGACTTATCTGATGCAGATTTCAAAACAATGGCAGACTACATATCTAGTGGTAAAGTTAAATAAATATAAGGAAAAAAGATGAAAAGAAGAGAATTTTTAAACTTAACAATGGGAGCACTTGCATTAGCAGTGGTTCCAGCAAGTGTTAGAGCTGAGGATTATAGAAAATCTAAACCAACTGTATGGAGTGCTAAAACTGTAGATGATGCTATGAAAGCACTTTATGGTACAAGTACTATCATAGAAAAAGGTGTGAAAGTAAAAGCACCAAAAGTTGCATCAAATGGTGGAGCTGTTCCAGTGAATTTTTCAGCAGATATGCCTATAAAATCTATCGCAGTATTCCAAGATGCTAACCCAGAGGCTGCAGTAGTTGTTTATGAAGCAACAAAATACTCAGTAAACAAATATGCAATCAAAATCAAAATGGCAAAATCAGGGACTATTACAGTAGCTGCTCTTGGTCAAGATGGTAAAGTATATGGTGCTAAGGTAACACTTGATGTTGCGCTTGGTGGATGTGAAGGTTAAGGAGAAATTATGAAAATAAAAGCAAAATTAAAAAATGGTGTAGTAAACGTAAAAGCTCTTGCAAAACATGGTATGACAACATACAATATGATGGAAAAGAAAACAGGAAATAGAGATGATGCAAACTTCATTACTCATATTTCAGCAACTGTAAATGGTGAAACTGTATGGGATGCTTCAACTTCTCAATTTCTTTCTAAAAACCCTATCTTCAAATTTGCATTTAAAGGTATTGGTGCAAAAGGCGATAAAGTAGAGATGACATGGGTTGACCGTAAAGGCAATACTAAATCTGGAAAAGGTAAGATTAAATAATCTTTTCACACTTTGTTACAAGAAGCTTCTGCTTCTTGTAATGCTTCTTACAAAAAAAACTTTCAATTCAAAATTTATAATTATAAGAGATATCATGAAACCAAAAAAACAGGGCAAAATTTTAGAGCTTTTCATTACAAAAAATGATGCTCAAAAAACAAGACAAAGTGTTGCATTTGTTAAAGTAGATAACGATGGCATAGTAGAAGATAAGTTTTATGCAAAAAATATCTTACGTTCTATTTTAATAACTGCAACAGATAGCTATAAGATAACCAAAGAGAACAACATAGAGCTTCCTTGGGGGTCTTTAGGTGAAAATATCGTGACAGACATTAACCCCTATCATTTAGTCTGTGGAGACAAGCTCAGCATAGGTAAAAACATCTTAGAGATAACACAAAACTGTACCCTTTGTAAAGGACTCACAAGTGTCAATCCAAAATTGCCTAAACTTTTAAAAGATGATAGAGGGATTTTTGTAAAAGTGATTAGCGGAGCGGGGATAATAAATGTAGGAGATGAGATAAAGATTCTTTAAAAATCATCATCCTCCCCAAACTCTCTCTCCAACTCTTTTTGATATTTCGCATCTTGTTCACTTTTTAGCTGGCTTTTGGTCAATACTGCTTCGTGGAGAAACTGCCCAAAGAAGGTTTTAGATTCTGTTTTTGCTAAAAAGAGATAAATCCCTGTTGTAAGTGCGACTATAGTCACTCCTGTAATGATTTTTTGCACTGTTGAAAAGATTTGTGTCGGCTCTTTTTTACGAGTCTCACAAACACCACCGGGACAGTGTTGAGGGTCTTTTTTTGTAAACAATTTATATATCATACAACCAACACAAATGGAAAATGCAGATTCTAAGAGCATTAAGGCTAAACATAGGACACAGATAAGTACCTTGTAAAATGTAATATCCCAATGTAAAACAAACCACTCCATCATAGGAAGGGAGATAAGCCATCCTATAAACCAAGCAAATCTCTTTTGTGCAGCACCTACATACTCAGGTGCTTGGTTAGAAACAAAAAGCTTTCCTAGAAGTGCAGAGGGAGAGTACTTTGGGGTTAGAAGTTTTATGAGAAAATCAAACCATAAAAACCCTAGATAAATTCTCGCAACGATGATATGGTTATAGCCGATACCAACAAATATAGTAATCATTCCAAACATGAAAAGAAGCCCAGCCGCAGCCCTTGCTTCTCTATCGTTAATGACTCTTACATCATAACCAGGGACGACTTCACCATAATTATAAAAAAACTCTTTTATGCGCATTTTTAAGCCTTGTAGTAGTTCTTGACACCGTCTATTTTTGCACCCATATTGAGTAGGAGCATATCGGCAATGACTAAGGCTGCCATCGCTTCGCAAACGACTGTGCCTCGTATGGCAACGCATGGGTCATGGCGCCCTTTGAGTGAAAAATCTACCTCATCATTTTCATTTGTAATAGTGTGCTGTGCTTGAAAGATAGAAGGGGTGGGTTTGAAGTAAACATTCATCACTATGTCATCCCCATTGCTGATGCCACCAAGTGTACCGCCTGCATGATTTGTTACAAAGCCATCCGCTCGAATCGCATCATTATTTTGCGAGCCTAAAACTTTGGCACTTAAAACACCATCGCCAATCTCTACTGCTTTGACAGCATTAATGCCCATCATCGCATCTGCTAAAACAGCATCAAGTTTATAGTAGAGTGGTTCTCCAAGTCCTGCGGGAACCCCTGTGAGGAGAACTCTTGCTACACCACCTACAGAGTCATGATTGTTCTTTGCTGTCAATATAGCCTCTTTTTGTGCTTGTTCTTTCTCTTTATCGAGGGCATAAATAAGACTTGATTTTGCTTGTGCATAATCAAAAGACTCACTTTGTATGCCAGCAACTTCACTGATACCACTCATCACATCAATCTCAAGTTCAGCAAGCATAAGTTTTGCGATAGCACCCGCAGCAACACGTGCTGCTGTTTCGCGTGCAGAACTTCTGCCTCCCCCTCGGTAATCTCTCAGCCCATACTTGTGAAAATAGGTAAAATCTGCATGCCCAGGACGAAAGACATCTTTTATATTGCTATAGTCTTTTGATTTTTGATTAGTATTGTAGATAATCATCGCAATAGGAGTCCCAGTACTCAGTCCTTCAAAAACACCGCTGAGTATCTCTACTTTGTCTGCCTCTTTTCTTGCTGTCTCAAATTCACTTTTCCCTGGTTTACGGCGGTCGAGTTCGCTTTGTATGTAGGTTTCATCTATGCTAAGACCAGCAGGCACACCATCTAAAAGACAGCCAATAGCTGTGCCATGAGATTCGCCAAAGGTGCTAAAGTGGAGTTTTTGCCCAAAGCTATTCATTGGAATCTCCTTTGAGTATCTTCACCGCAACTTCGGCTGCGATTTGTTGTGCTATCTTTTTACTTTTCCCAGAGGCTCTCGCATACTCTTTATCTTGAATGAATACAGCAACTTCAAACTCTTTTAAGTGGTCTGGTCCACGGCTTGCCATGACTTGATAAACTGGAGTGACACCATATCTCGCTTGTGTCAGTTCTTGCAGTGATGTCTTATAATCACGAAAGAGTGAATCAAGAGAAATTTCTTCATAATTTGCTTCGATAAGTTTGATGCTTATCTCTTGTACTTTTTGTAATCCTGCTTCTAGGTAAATAGCACCCATAAGTGCTTCAAAAGCATTAGAGAGTAAAGAAGATTTTTCTCTCCCCCCATTTTTTTCTTCAGCTTTAGAGAGAAGAAGGTATTCACCGAGGCGTAATACCTTTGCAAGTTTATCAAAGCCTATCTCATTAACGAGTGAAGCACGTATCTTTGAGAGCTTTCCTTCGTCAGATTTGGGGAATTTTTTAAAGAGATATTCACCTACTATTAAGTCCATGACCGCATCACCTAAAAATTCTAAGCGTTCATTATCGTAGGGCTGTTTATAGCTTTTATGTGTCAGCGCTTCGATAATGAGCTCTTTGTCCTCAAAGGTGTAGTCGAGTTGTTCTTCTAATGTTTGTATGGTTTTATGCATTTTTTCCTCGTTAAAACTTTATTGAAAAGAGTCTGTCTCTTCTTGAAAGTTGTTGTGATAATCTTTCACCACACTCCACTCTATGTCTTGTGTGTCAATTCCATGACAGTTACTACAGCGGTGAAATGCAAAAGGGTAGATATATTTACATTGTGTACAGCTATACTCAAAACTCAGTGTTGCGTTGACGGGTGTATCTTTGAGCTTTATGAGCATATCGAGTTCAAAAATTGGACTTGCTTGACTCAGTTGTACAACACCTTTTGCCGTGTAGAGTGCTTTTAAAAAATTATGGTGTGAAATTATATCTAAATTCAACGCATTGGTGTCAAGGTTCCAAAGGATATCGATGAGCTTTTCACTTTGAGAAGTATCCAAATGTTCCCATGCCAATGTCGGGTTTACTCTAAAAAGGTACTCAAAAACCATATAAGGGAGTTGATGGTGTTCTTGATAGAGGGCGATGATTTGCGATGTCTTTTCCTCTTGAGTCTTTTTTGGATTATGGAGGAGGGCAAGAACTTTGAGGTACATGGCATCTTTGTCTATCGCTTCATTCATTTCATCAAGGGGTTCAAGAACTTTGAGTGCTGATTTGTAATCTCGCAGGTATTCATAGACTAAAAGGAGGGCATGGAGGGCTTGCGGAGTTCTCGGTGAAGTATGTAAAATCTCTAAAAAGATTTGTTTAGCCCTTTCTAAAAAGCCTGCTTTAAAGTAGACTTTTCCAAGTAAGAACATCGTCTCTTTAGGATTCCTTCGAGAGGGTAATCGCAAGATTTCTAAGTAAATTTCTATGGCTTTTTCAAAATCACCACTTTTTGTATAGGAGTTTGCAAGGAGGAGCCATGATTTTTGAGAAAGTTCTCCACTAGAGATAAGAATTTTGAGTTCATTTTCTGTCGGGAGGGCATGGAATTGTTGCAAAAATTTATCTAACTCTTTGGAGTTGCCTTTTGTTTTGTATCTTCCCCACCAGTACGATAAAAAAGTAATCATAAAAATAAGGGTTAAAAAAATAATGATAGAAAAAAGTGGGTCTCTAAAATCTAAAAAAAAGCTATTCATGCGTTATATACCACCACACCATAATCATTTTTAAGATTGTAAAAGAGGGCGTCTGCACTCATCTCCAAATCTTTGAGTTTGCCTAAATGGACAATAGAGTTTTTCGGCACGATGATACCATGTTCTTTGAAAAACTTTTTAAGATTAACAAACTTTACATCTTCTACAAATTTATACTCAAATTCATTATGGAGTTTCATTTTGTCATAAGAGAAAATATGTTCATTGACATGGAGTTGGTCAGAGGCAAATTTGATGGGAAGGTGTCCGGAGAGGTCTGTTAAAACAGTTTCTATATGGGCATGCTTTTGGGGGAGCTTATTTTTTTGCACAAAAAGGTACTTGTTGTTAAGTTTGAGATTTGGCGTCTCTTTCCAGTATTTGTAAGCTGGATTGGAGACACCAAGTTTAGAAGAGACCTCACGCCAGAGCCAATAAGAGTTTAAAGTATTTGGTAAATACGACATTTTTTATTATAGTGTTTTTATCATTAAAGTGTTGTAAAAGTGACAGCTAAAGTGTGAGACTCTTGGGGTTGGAGGATTTTAAAATCATCATAAGCATTGGCACTCTCTATACAGACAAATTTTTTATAAGCATCTGCTTGCATAGCACTCATTCTCGAGCATTTGTCAATCCATGGGTTCCAAACGACACAAGAAGTAGAGCCTTGTGTGCTAATGGTGCTTGTTTTGTTTGTATCTATGAGGCGGATTGTTTTCTCTACATCTTGATAGACAGCATCAAACTCTCGGTGAAATGTTATTGACCCTTGTTGGATTTTTTGGCTTTGTTCGAGGGCATCTAAATAGGGTTTGCCTTCTAATCCATCTATGTGAATATTTTGTATATCTGAAATAGCAAAGTAGGTATGAAAAGCTTGTGTAAGGGTGAAAGCTTTGGTGTCTTTGTTAGTTGTCGTGAGTTCGAGTTTGAGTCTATTGGAGAGGGTAATACGAAGTGTAAGTTCAAAATGATAATCCCATAAAGAACGACTCTCTTCGTTGTCAGATAAACGCAAGCTTAGAAGTGTGACATCCTCGGTGGGTTCTTCTACATGGATGAGTTCAAAAGGCATTGTCCGTGCAAATCCATGTTGGGGGAGTTGTGGGTTATTCATCCCAAATGCAGGCCAACAGAGGGGAATACCCCCGCGAATTGCTTTGCCAGATTCAAATACAGAAGTCTCACTTAGCCAAAGCAGATTTTCTTCTGTTTTATAGGAAAATATGTGCGCCCCTTGAAGGGCTATCTCTGCTTCTGCGACACTATTTTTGACATGAATATACTCAAAGCCATTGGCTCTTTTTTTCTGTGTTATCATGAGGCAGAGAGCTGTTCTATGCTGACACCATTATCTTTGATGAAGCGTGAAATAACTTCTGAATGGGTGTACTCATAGGCTTTTTCATAGACTATGCGTTTGATGCCACTTGCAATGACATTTTTACTACATTCGCTACATGGTTCAAGGGTTACGTAGATGGTAGCACCCTCTATGCTTATGCCTTTTCTCGCAGCCCAAATGATAGCATTCATCTCTGCATGGATTTCGTATGTTTTTGACCATTCGTGATGCTCTTTTGTGTACTCTCCATGCCAATGTTCATTACAGTTTATAAAGCCTGCTGGGGTGCCATTGTACCCAGTACTGAGTATGCGACCATCTTTGACTATGAGCGCACCAACTTGTTTGGAGACACATTTTGAGGCTTGTGCAAGCTCAGTGGCTATTTTTAAAAAAATCTTATCTTCTATCATGAGATACCTTTATCTATAAATTCTATGAGTTGTGCTGAAGGAAGAGGTTTTGAATAATAATAACCTTGCACGAAATCACAATCAAGATTTTTTAAGAGTTCAATTTCTGCTTCTTGTTCTGCACCCTCTGCAATTATTTTGTAATCAAGTGCATGTCCCATAGCAATGATAGCGGTCACAAGAATTCTGTCATCTCTATCCGTGACAATATCTTTGATAAACTCTCTATCTATTTTTAAGGTAGAGATGGGAAGTGTTTTGAGGTAAGAGAGTGAAGAGTATCCTGTCCCAAAATCATCAATAGAAAATTGAATGCCATGGGATTTAAAGGTGTTGATATTTGTAATAGTCGTCTCTAAATCTGCGATAAGTGTTGTTTCTGTAATCTCAAATTCAAGGTTTTTTGGGTTAAAATCCAACTCTTGTAAAATAGCCATGACCCGCATAACACAATCGTGAGCCGAGAGTTGTTTTGTGGACATATTGACAGCCACATACTTCATTTCATAGCCCTCTGTTTGCCACTGTTTGAAGTCACTACACGCTCTGCGTAGAACCCAGTAGCCTAAATCAACAATGATATTACTATTTTCAGCGATGGGAATGAAATCATTTGGCATTATCAAGCCTTTTTCTGGATGTTGCCAACGGATGAGTGCTTCTACCCCCATAACTTGCAACTCTTGGAGATGGACTTGCGGTTGGTAATGGAGTACAAATTCATTCTTGTGTATTGCTTGTGTGAGTTCTTGTGTAAGTCTTTCTTCTTTTAAAGAGGTCTGCATCATCTCTTTGTCGTAGTATGTAAAGTTGTGGCGACCACTCTCTTTTGTGGCATACATTGCTACATCTGCAAAGCTTAGGAGTTCGCTTGCATTTGTACTGTCTGTTGGGTAACTTGCTATCCCTATGCTTAATCCAACTGTATAACTATTATCTCCATCTTGAATGACTCTTGAAACACTTTTTAAGAGTTTTTTACAAACATTGTCAATGTCATAAAGGTGTTTGTACTCATTTAAAATGATAAGAAATTCATCTCCCCCGAGTCGTGCGACTAAGTCATTTTCTCGCACGACATCCTTGAGACGTTGTGCCGTTGCTATGAGGACTTTATCTCCTGTTTTATGACCATAGGTATCATTAATGATTTTAAATTTATCCAAATCAAGAAATAAAACCGCTGCTTTTTTATGGTTTCTTTTTGCATTGCGAATCGTCTCTTCTAAGAATTCAATGACATATTTTCGATTTGGTAGTTGGGTAAGGTTATCATGTCTAATCTCATGTGTCAGTCTTTTTTCATGGTTTGTTTTTTCATTGGTAATAATATACATACTGAGAATTGCAATAAAAATAGAGATAATTAAAAAAAGATAGATATTGAGTTTGAGTGAATTGAGGGTTGCTAAGATTTCTGCTTTATCAATCTTTGTGACAAGTTTCCAATGGAGACTAGAGTAGTTGATAGTACTTGCTGTTACTAGTTCTTGAGAAGTACTCTTTGGTGTTATTGCTTTTGCTGGCAAGAGAAAAGAGTGTGTACTTTTATAGATACTTGTGTTTGTTTGGAGATGATTTTGCAAATATTTATTATTGAGTTTAAGGACAAGGATAGTTTGCATGGCAAGGTTGTTTGTATGCAAGGGAATGAGTGCAAATTGTGAGACTTCTCTATCGGTGCAGGTTGGACTTTTCACTTTATCAATAATCAAAAATTTCTTCTTGTGTAAAACCTCTTTGACAGCTTGAGCAAGAAGGGAGTTTTGATAGGGCGAAGCAAAAATATTGCCATGATAATCATCTTCTTTTTTTGTAGCATAAAAAATATCGCCATTTTGTGCAATAAGGAGTAGATTTTTGTAGCCATATCCATCAATAAAGTTTTCAAAATAATTTTTTTGATGGATTTTTGGTGAAATGACATCGATGTAAGAGACAGTTGTTTGCATACTGTATGTGATGTTTCTTACTTGTAGCGGTGAATAGCCAACAATTTCGATTTTGTTTGTACTGCCAACTTTTGTATCAAAACCGCTGTGAGAGAAGCCTAACTTTATAAAAGGATTCTCTTTTTTATCTCCTTGTTTTCCATGTTTTACATATCTATCGTAGAGAAGACGGGGAGTATGGTTTTGGTCTTTATATATCAGGTATGTTTCTGCTGTATCTCCAAGAGAAGTGACATTAGATAAATCCTTTTTTATTTGGTTTATATTGACTTCGATAGCGATATATCCATCAACATCTTTAAAATGAGTGATGGCATATTGTGCGTATTGATGTGTGAATTTATTGTAAGAGAGTTGAATGTATACAATGTCTTTATTTGTTTTTATTTTTTGAATCTTTTGCCACATTTTAGAAAATTGTGGGGAGATATTTTGTACATTTTTATGGAGTAACTCTTTTTGATTTGCAGAGTAAAGGATAGTCCCTTGTGGTGTGAACATGAAGAGATTTGGTGTATTAAGAAAACTTACATACTTGTTTAACTCTTCAATATATTGGGGAAGTACAGTTCTTTTTCTTTGTCGGAAACTATAGACATATTGAAAAATATCTTTTTGAGAAAGTGTAAAGAGTGTCGTGTCGAGTGTTTGAAAATAGGAAGTTACATGTTTTTTTTGTAAATCTTGAAGATTTGCAATATTTTTTTCAACTTGCTTTTCTAAATAACCAACGGTGTCTGCTAAGTTTTGTATGTTGAAATTGATAGATTTTAGATAGGTGTAGATGTCTTTTTGTACTTTTGTATTGAGCTGGCGAATGTAGACCTGAGCATCTTGTTCATTTTTCGTTTTGAGATTTTGGTATGTTAAAAAGCCAAACACTATAATCGGGATGAGTGTAACCCCGATGATAAAGAGTTGATTTGTGAGAAGCTTTCTAAAGTGCATTTGTATCCTGCTTTTCTAATTTAGTGTGGCATTCTTATGGTCTTGATTGCAATGTTTTGACGTAGTCGAGCAAAATAATCTGCAAGGACACGCTCTCTTTGCGCTTGCATCATTTGGTTTTTTATCTGTTCTTGCATTGCTTCAAATGAAGTTTCGGTGGTAGATATAATATCTTTGATATAAAAACTCATATACTGTTTTTTCCCATCTGGAAGGACTGGAGTAAAGTGGTTGAGTGGTGTTTTTGCAAGTAAATGTGCAAGCTGTGGAGAGATAGCATTGTACTTGAGTGTTTGTTCACTACGTTTAATCTCTGGTGAATAAAACATTGGATTGTCTATCTTCTCTTGTAATCTTTTTTTATTTAAAGCTTGGTAGATGACGACATCAAAGGCACTAGGATGTTGTAAGTCTGCTTTATGGAGTGCATAGTACTCTTTCATATCTTCGATTGTTGGCTCAGAAACAGAGGAATAAGCAATGGCCATATAGAGTTTTTGTGTGAGGAGTCTTTGTTTGATTTTATCTTTGAGTTGTGTAGAACTTAGACCATTGGAGTTGCGTACAGCCGCATAAAATTCGCTGATAGAGAGTTTGTTACGACTAGCTGTTTTGCTAATCTCATCATAGACTTCTGCATTATCAACATGAATGCCTCTTTCTTTCATTTCTATGGACTCTAGCCTTTGGCGAATAAGCATATCTGAGGCCCTTTTTGCATCGATATGCAGGGTATGCATTTTCTCTTCTATCTCAAAAAGAGTAATCGCTTGGTCTTTGACAACTATGGCAACACCATCATATATGGCAGCTTGGAGGAGAGAAACAAAAAGAAGTGGGAGGAGCAGTTTATGCATTGAAATATCCATTTAATTGTATTAGTACACTATTTTACCAGCATTTAACCCAAAATAGCTTAAAATTCGGTAATTTTTATAAAAGGCTTCATATGGTAGTTACTCGTTTCGCACCTTCTCCTACAGGTTATCTTCACATTGGTGGTTTAAGAACAGCACTTTTTTCGTATCTTTGGGCGAAAAAAAATGGTGGAAAATTTGTCCTTCGTATCGAAGATACAGATAAAGCAAGAAATTCAGAGGCAGCAACAGAGGCTATTTTAAAAGCATTTGAGTGGTTAGGGCTTGAGGCAGATGGTGAAATTACTTACCAAAGTCAGCGTGACGAGATTTATGCAAAGTACATTACACAACTTCTTGATGAGGGTAAGGCATATAAATGTTATATGAGTAAAGAGGAGCTAACAACTTTACGTGAAACACAAATGGCAAATAAAGAGAGAACTCGTTATGATGGTCGTTATCGTGATTTTGAAGGGACTCCTCCGGAGGGCATTGAACCTGTTATTCGTATCAAAGCCCCTTTGAGTGGTGAAATAGTGGTGAAAGATGGTGTCAAAGGCGATATCTCATTTCAAGCAGAAGACATTTTAGATGATTTTGTGATTGCACGCGGGGATGGAAGCCCAACATATAACTTTGTAGTTGCTGTAGATGATTACTTAATGGGGATAAACGAGGTCATTCGTGGAGATGATCACCTCTCAAATACACCCAAACAAATTGTTGTTTATGAAGCTTTAGGCTTTAATATACCCGCATTTTATCATGTTCCTATGATTCATAACGCACAAGGGAAAAAACTCTCCAAACGTGATGGGGCAACCGATGTTATGGCATACAAAGAGATGGGCTATACTCCTGAGGCACTTCTGAACTTTTTAGTGCGTTTGGGCTGGAGTCATGGTGACCAAGAAATCTTTAGTATGGAAGAGATGCAAAGGCTTTTTGACCCAAAAGACATCAACAAATCAGCAAGTATTTATAGTACTGAAAAACTTGATTGGTTGAATGCCCATTACATTAAAAACATGAGTAACACAGAGCTAACAGAGTTACTCACAAGTTATGATATTGTTTTAACTTCACACGACAAAAAAGAGATTTTACTCGATGCTTTAAAAGAGAGAGCAAAAACTTTAGTCCAACTCGCACAACTCATTAAAGAGGTCATTACAACACCTTCTGAGTATGATGCTAAAGCTGTGAAAAAAGCTTTTAAAGGTAATGCCATAGAAATTTTAAATGCTTTTGGTGCCAAAGTAAGTGCAGCAGAAGAACTGAAATTGCCACATGATTATCATCTACTGATGGAAGCAGTCGTGAATGAGATGGAGATAGGATTTGGTAAAATCGGCAACCCTTTACGTGTAGCACTCCTTGGAAAGATGAGTGGACCCGGACTCGATGCTGTTATGGCGATAATAGGTAAAGAGGAGACAATGCTGCGAATCGCAAATGCAATCACTGCTTTACAATAGATGACTTCATTAAAAGTTTTAGAATAAAGGAGAAGTAAAATGCAAAGAAAACTTATAAGCTTTGATTGGGCAATAAAAAGAATCCTCAGAAGTAAAGCAAACTTTGAGATACTTGAGGGTTTTTTATCTGAACTTTTAAAAGAAGATATAACTATTTTAGAGGTTTTAGAGTCTGAATCAAATCAAGATTTAAAAAATGATAAGTTTAATCGCCTTGATATAAAAGTAAAAAACCAAAAGCAAGAGATAGTTCTTATAGAAATCCAGTACGATAGAGAGATGGACTATCTCCAAAGAATTTTATATGCTTCATCTAAAGCTATTTCAGAACATATGAAAGAGTCTGACTCTTATGCAAAAGTTACTAAAATCATATCCATATCTATTTTATATTTTGACTTTGGGGATGGAGATGATTATATCTATAAAGGTACGACTAATTTTATAGGGCTTCATAAGCATACACAACTTAAACTCAATGAGAAACAAAAAGAACTTTATAAAGTAGAGAGTGTTGAAAACATCTATCCTGAGTATTATTTGATAAAAATTAGAAACTTCAATGATAATGCAAAAGATAGCTTAGATGAATGGATAAACTTTCTCAAAAATGAAGAGATAGCAGATAATCCAAAAGCAAAAGGCTTACTCAAAGCGAAAGAGACTCTTGACTATCTCAAAATGGATGATGAGGAAAGAGCAGAGTACGAGAGGTATCAAAAATCACTTCATGACCAAGCGAGTGCTTATGAATCTACTTATGTTATTGGTAGTATTGAAGGTGCAAAAAAAGCAAAATTAGAAATAGCTAAAAAATCACTAGAGCAAGGTTTAGATTTGGAAACTATTAAAATAATCACAGGATTAAGCGATAGAGAATTAGAAAACCTAAAATAAAAGAGCCATTGAACTTGTTCTTTTAAATCGCTATAATTGGCTTATGAAAACGAAGCCAATTACCCTCAAAACAATCTACACTCTTGTCCTTGATAAGAAGCCTACTCTTATTTATGGACAAATCATTACTCTTCTTGCCATTCTTGTGAGTGTGCCTATTCCTATGATGTTGCCTATTATGGTTGATGAAGTCTTACTTGATAAACCTGCTTCTGTTGTTGGATTTATCAATGCAACACTTGGGGCGGGGAGTACTTTTTATTATGTTGCTATTGTAGCACTCTCTGTTATCTTTTTACGTTTTTTATACTACGGACTTGGTGTAATGACGACAAAGATTTTCACCGCTATCTCAAAGTATGTTACGTTTATGATTCGTTCTCGTGTAATTAAACATTTGCAAAAGAGTTCGATGAATGCTTATGAAACACTTGGAAGCGGAGCGATAACAGCAAATCTCATTACAGACATCAATACCCTCGATACTTTCATCATGAGTAGTGCTTCGCGTTTTGTGGCATCGGCTTTAACCCTTGTAGCTGTAGGGATTGTCTTGATTATGATAAATCCTTACTTAGGTGTACTCATTCTTTTCATACAGCCTACTATCATGCTTTTAAGTAAAAAGATGTCGGCTCGTGTTGGAGGACTTAAAAAAGAAGAGAATGAAGCCATTGCCGAATTTCAAGAGGATATAGGGGAGACTTTAGAGCTTTACGGACAGATTAAAGCAAGTAACAAAGAGGCTTACTTTTTTGACAAAGCTATTGCACAAGCAAAAAAAATTCAAACTACTTCCAATGCTTATAATTATAAAAGTGTCGCTTATGAAAAACTCTCGTACACTATCTTTTTGAGTGTCTTTGAAATCATCCGTGCTTCGGGACTCCTTCTTGTGGCTTATAGCGACTTGAGTATCGGGATGATGTTTGCGATGTTTGGGTATATCTGGTTTCTTATGACTCCAGTACAAGACTTGTTATCGATGCAGTACAGCTATGCAGCAGCAAATGCAGCACTCAAACGTATCAACAAAGTCCTTACTCTCAAACTTGAAGTAAGTGGCATAGAAAAACTTGATACTCAAGATGTTAATATTCGTGTAGAAAATCTTTCTTTTTCGTATCCAACAGGTGAAAAAGAAGTTTTAAAAGAGATTAGTTTAGAGATAAAAGCAGGCTCAAAAATAGCACTCATAGGGGCAAGTGGCAGTGGAAAAACAACCTTAGCACAGATTCTCTCAGGATTTTATGAAAAGAGTGCAGGGGAGCTATTTTATAATGAGCAATGCATTGAATCATTAGACAAGTCCTCTTTGCGCAATCAAATCTTCTTAGTTTTACAGATGCCAATTTTGTTTAATGAAAGTCTGCGTTTTAATCTCAGTATGGGTGATGAAAATATAGAAGATGAAGATATAAAAATAGCCTTGGAGATAGCACAGCTCGGCGATATGCTCGAAGGTATGAGTAAGGGACTTGACACGATAGTTGGACACCACGGTATTCGCCTCTCAGGAGGACAGAGACAGCGTTTAAGCATCGCTAGAATGTTACTCTCACATCCAAGTGTCATTATCTTTGACGAGTCTACATCAGCCCTTGATGTACATACAGAAGCAAAACTATTCTCGACTATTACACCACTTTTACAAGAAAAAACTGTCATTACCATTGCGCATCGTTTAAGTACAGTCAAAAATGCAGATATGATTTATGTTTTAGATGAAGGAAAAATTGTGCAACGTGGAACACATAAAGAACTTGAACTTGAAGAGGGACACTATAACGAGTTTGTAAAACAGCAGCTTATTTAATCTTGTAAATCTTGAAGTATTTTTTCTATAGTAGATTTTAATGTAGGTAATTTTTCATCACATACATAATGGATTTCTTGTGCATCTAAATCAAAGTAGTGATGAGAAATAATATCTCGAATTCCTTTTGCACCCTTCCAATCTATTTGAGGATATTTTTTCAAAAGTCTATTATTTGTGATTTTATCTATATTTTTAAGACTTTCTCCTATTGCGATTAGCTTCATACAGATTGAATCTAATTTTTCCATTCCCTCGGGAGAGTCAAGAAAAAAATCACTACTATCTACTACCTCAAATCTTGTAAGAACAGTATTAGTCGCATCTAAAATTTGCTCCAGTAGTTCATGAATTAGTGATTTATCATACATAAATAGCTTCTTTATCTATTCTTTTTTTAAGATAAGGATTCATTCTCTTTCTTAGTCTTACAATATCTACACTTTTATGAAAAAGATTTTGAAGTTCTTCTTTAATGTGAACGAGCATAAATAAATCAGGAGTTTTTGTTTTTATACAAATATCAACATCACTTGAATCTGTTGCTTCATTACGAGCGACTGAACCAAATATACCAATATTTTCGATACCATATTTCTCAAGATTATTTTGTTTATATTGTGCTAATAGACTTAAAATATAATTACGATTCACAGTAACCCCTTAATGTTTTTTCGATAATTTTAAATTATGAAATGTGTGTTAAAAGAGTTCTAGAGAGTCTTACAACTCCCTAGCGAGAAGAGATTAGTGTAAATCTCTCCATACTTGTTTTTTCCAAAGAAGTGCAAAGATTGCAAAGATAACGATGAAAATCATTACATTTCTACCAACACTTTCTCTCTCATGACGTTTTGCATCGCCTGAGTCCTCAAGATACTCTATCACTTTATCAGCAGCTTCTGCATTGACACCTACACGAGGCATTGCAGTTCCTTTGAGATAGTTCTGAGGGTTTTCTACAAATGTTTTGATGTAGTGTTCACCACGAGAACGGATATAGATACTTAAATCAGGTGGTAATTTTCCTAAGTATTTTGTTAAAGAATCTTGATAATTAAGTACATTAGTCTCAAATGCTAACTCATCTTGTTTTCTTTTAAACATAGGTTTTTCACCAATTTGAGTCCATTTTACATAATGGTCTGCATGACATCTTCCACACGCTGTTTCAAAAGCGATAGTTGGTGTTAATTTGTCTTTACTTACAGCAATAGATTGTAAGTAAGCGACCATATCAGCTATCTCTTGGTTGATGTCTCCACCCGCACCATAAAATGGAGGCATAGGGTGCATTTGCCCTTTACTTGCATCAAATTTATGTTCTACCATAAGTGCATGTGCAGGGTTTTTGATAAGGCTTCCTAAGAATTTTGCATCAAAAACAGCCCCTGCATTACTTAAATCTGGTGGATTCACACCATAAGCAGCTGCGCTGCTCACTGCATCCATAGGTGCAGGAACATTTGCCGACTTAATAGCGTGACAGCCAGTACAAGCACCAGCTCCCATAACTAAAGCTTCACCACGAGCCGCATCACCTTTTGGGATGCTTGGTAAATCTTTGTATGCAAAGCCTTCACTTTCAAAATGTTTATGCATTTGATGGTGTGCAAATGGTTCAACAAGATAGTATGTCAATAGTGTAAAAAATACAATTACGACTAATATTAATGGTTCTTTATTTTTCATATCTTCTCCTTATACCTTTTTTTCCATTTTTGTGATAAATGGAAGTGCTATCCATAAACCGATAAATGTTAATGCTGCGTAAAATCCAATCGTTCCAAAAGGTTCAACAGGAGGAACTTTTCCCATAGCTGTTAAGATAATCATATCTATAAGCATCGCCCAGAACCAGTACTTGAAAAGACCACGGCGTGATGCTGGAACTGTATTTGGGCTTTTATCCAAGAAAGGAAGCGCAAAAAAGATAACTTGAGCAAATGCAAAGGCTATAAGACCAATATTGGTTGAGAACGGACGTAAAATCTCATAAGACCATAAAAAGTACCATTCTGGGTAAATATGTGTTGGTGTTTTGAGTCCATTTGCAGGGTCAAAGTTCACAGGATCCATTGCGAAACCATAGTTGTAAAAAACAAGATAGAAGAAGAATACTAAGTAAACACCCACAACCATCATATCTTTTGCCATAAAGTCATTTGCAAAACGGATAACTTTACTACCTGCTTTGTCGCCAGCTAAGTATTTTTTAGCTTCAGCATCGAAATCAATTTCTTCACCATCTTGATTGTTTACATGAGGAATACGAAGCGCCCCAAAGTGAAGACCGATAAGACCTATAATTGCTAAAGGAATAAGAAGAACATGCAACATAAAGAAACGGTTTAAGAATGCTTGTGCAGGAACATAATCCCCACGAATCCATTCAACTAAACCATCAGCATGTAAACTACCACCACTAAATAGGTTTGTAATAACCATTCCAGCCCAGTAAGACATTTGCCCCCATGGTAGCATATATCCTGAAAATGCTTCTGCTGAAAATGCAACAAAAAGAAGCATACCAGAGATCCAAATCATCTCACGACCCTTCTTGTAAGAACCATAATAGATACCTGTAAACATATGAATATAAATGATAAGGAAAACAACAGATGCCGCAACACCATGAACATGTCTCCATAACCAACCAAAATCAACTTCACTCATGATAGTATAATTTACACTATCAAATGCTAAGTTTACATTTGGTTGATAATACATAAGTAAAAATATTCCCGAAACGAGAAGAAGTGCGAAGGTGACTACTAAAATCATACCCATTGCCCATAAAAAATTGATGTTTTTCGGAATCCAATATTCCGACATCATCACTTTTTCAACTTTTTCAACTGCTAAACGTTGGTTTAACCAATCTTTAACACTTGTTGCTTTTGTAAAATGTGCCATTATTTTCCTTTATTAAAGTGTTATACCTGTTTCTTTCATCTTTTTGTACTCAGGACCTTCTTCACCTAAAACCAATTTCATTCCATCTATTTTAAATGGAGGAATATCAAGTCCACGTGGTGGCGGAGATTTTTTGACCATAGCTGTATCATCATACATACCACCATGACAAGCACATAAAAAGTCTTTTGTTTCTGGACGGTATCCTGGGATACAACCAAGGTGTGTACAAAGTCCAATACAAACGAGATAATGTGCATCACCTATTTTGATAAGTCTTTTTTTATCCATTCCTGCAGTTGTTTTTCCAGTGATTTGGCTTATGTTCTTATTTTCAGTGTCTAACATCTCTTGAGACTGCTTTAAAACAAAGATAGGTTTCCCTCTCCATTTTTCCACAACAAGTTCATTCTCTTTGTATGCGGACATATCAAGAGTTGTAAATCCAGCTGCTTTAACACTTGGGAGAGGATCCCAAGTTTTTTTCATGGCATAAAGTGCGCCAACCGCACCCACACCAGCAACAGCACCAAATGCTTTACCCATAAAACCTCTACGGCTACTATTTTTCATTTTCTCTCACTTTAAGGTGAATTTTTATAAATCTATCAAATTATATAACAATTCGCATTCAAGTATTATGAAAGTAAATATTCTTTGAGAAAACGTGTATATTCGTTACTATTTTTATCTAATTTCTGATATTTTCTATTGTTTATTGTGTCTAAAATAACTAAAAAATCATTTTTATTATAATTCTGCATTATTGGAATATTAAGTTTAGTAAATAATTCATTAAAATTATTTTCATAATCATCACGTTGTAAATAGATGGGTTTCCCTCCTGAAGCAAGGCATTCTAGGCTTGCTTGCGGGGAAGAAGTGATAAGAATCTCACTCTTTGTTACCATAGTGTCATACTCTTCAAATTCAAAAGTATGTGTAAAGCTCTTTTTGAGCATATCTTCATAGTCAAAAAAGTAGTAAAATCCGAGCTGTAAATGGGGGTTGATTTCACTAAAAAGGTCTAGATGTTTTTCTAAATCTTTCTCATAATCATCATCCCCAAAAAAGAGTGAAACCTTTGTAGTTTTTTCAAAATCTGCAAAATATTTATCGTCAACGGCAACTCCATTATAGATACCTTCACCTTTTAAATAGGGTGAAAAGAGAATCTCATTGTCTGCTTTTGTATCTTCCTTTTTGTCGGCGATACGAATGAAAGTGGAGAAAAAATTGCGCATATCTTCAAGCATTAAAGGATTTGCTTCATCCGAATCAAAAATAAGTTTATCACCATGATGGGCGATTTGGGGGATATTTCGAACCACATCAATCCCAACACAATCACGAATCCCAAAATCTTTCCCAATATGGGAGATTCTAAAATCTGATGTTAAAAGAGTAATGTTATCATCGCCTAAAGCTCGTAAAATCGTACTTGCACGACGAAATCTATCAAGCCCAATACGGTGTCCTGTATGTACATAGTAAAAAGTTCTCATTTGTTATCCATTTTTTAGCGAATTGTACTATAATTTAGAGAATACACTATTACTCACTTCTATGACACTCAACTCTATTGCGTCCACTCTCCTTTGCCCTATACAGTGCTGTATCTGCTTCTTTTATGGTGGTGTCGATTTTCCCAAAGAACTCTGAAACACCTATGCTTACGGTGAAATGTATGTTTTGTACACTTCTTAAACTCTCTATAGCATATCGAAGTTTTTCAGCTAAAACAAGAGTGTTTTCAAGGTTCGTATGTGGCAAAAAGAGGGTAAACTCTTCACCACCAAAACGAGCAAAGAGATCCCCTTTTCTAATATTGTTTACAATTGTTTTTGCAAAATCTTTTAAGATTTCATCCCCAATATCATGCCCATAGGTGTCATTTACATTTTTGAAGTGGTCTATATCAAACATAAGGACACTTGAAATATTTTTCTCCCTTGCCGACATTGCAGAATACTTCTCTATAATCTCATAAAAGTGTCTACGATTAGAGAGACCTGTAAGCGGGTCTGTATTTGCTAAAATCTCTAATGCTGTTTTGTCTTTTTGAATGGTATGTAACATTTTGTTAAATCCATCAAAAACAGTTTGAAATTCATCATCACTCTTCTCTTGAATCGTTTTTGTATAGTTGTTGTCTTTTATAATGTCTTGCATTGTATCGACTAATGTGTAAATAGGTTTCGTTAAGCTTTTTTGTAATGTGGATGCTATTTTATAGACGATGAGTACTACTACAAAAGAGATTATGAGTAAAATAAGTAAAATATGTTTGAGGGTATCTTTAATTTCGTCCGTATTGTACAAGAGAATAAGTTTCCCAATCGTTTCATGGTCTAGTGATATTTTTGAGGAAACGATGATGTTGTCGAAATCATTGTATTCAGCCCTATTGTGAAGTAATCTTAATGTTTGCGATGCTTTGTTTAAATCTGTATGCCCAAGATAAACACTAAAGAGTTTTCCATTTTTATCATAGATGAATGCTGCCTTTATGGTTTTATCAACTGCTAAAGAGTTCAAGATAGCTTTTGCACTCTGTTTATCATCAAAAGAGAGTGAAGCTGCTAAATTTGTTCCCATAATCTTAGATAATTTCGTTGCTAAATCGATAGTGACATCTGTTTTTTTGAAATATACAAATCCAAAAAGAGTGATACTTATCAAAGTGACTGTTATGATGGATATACTCAAATAAGAGAGTAATAACTTGCTTTTTATTGTTCTGTTCTTAGGTCTCAAAATTTGTACTCCATCGAGATATAATAGTATGCGCCACTAAAGCCTATCGGTCCAGAGTTTGGATAGGGCATTATCCCATCATATCCTCTATATAGACTTGAATTTACCCATTTATTGGGCATAGCATCAAAGATGTTAAATCCACCGAGAGAGACAGAGAGGTCTTTTGTATAGGCATACTTCATATCTAAGTCAGTTGTAAGTTCAGGATTAAATGTTGTAGGAATGTCTCCAACAGACATTTTGTATGAACCGTAATAATTAAAATTCACTCCTATGGTTACATCGGAGACATGATAGACATTGAGGAGTTTGATGTACTCTTTTGGAAGTCTATCTTCTAAGTCTTGAATAAGTGTTGCAGATAAAGCTTCTGGGTTTAAGACTTTGGATTGACTGTAGTTAAACCATAAGGTAGAATCAAGTTGACTTTGGTTTTGGAATGTATATTTTTGATTATATTTTATATCGATTCCATAATTTTCAATGTCTGCTATATTTTTAAAATATTGAATTGTAGAGATACCATATTGGCTGGATATAGCTGTTGTTGTATTCTGCTTTTCACTCAGGAGTATTCTGTCTTTTACTTTTACTAAAAAAGAGTCTACCATTAATGAACTCTGCTTGTTGGGTTGAAATACCATCCCGAGACTATAGTGTGTTGATTTTTCTGGTTTTAAATCACTTGCTCCCATGGCTTTTGAAGCAGGATGACTGGGCTGAAATATGCCTTTTTTTGAGAGAGTGCCACCACTTACCGCAGAAGATGTATAGGAGTAGCTACTTTGTGATATAGAAGGCGCTCTAAAACCTGTACTTGTTGTGGCTCTGAGTAAAAGTTTTGGTGTGAGATTGTATTTTACTGCTATTTTATAGTTTGCAGTGTCTCCAAAATCACTAAAATTTTCATATCGTAAAGCTAAATCAGTTGAAAAGTCTGTAGTGACATTGTAGAGTGTATCTAGGTAAAGAGCGTAACTATCTCTACTTGCACGCACTTCATTTGATGGTTCATAGCCTGGAAATCCTTGTGAACCTGTGCCATAGTATGAAGCAGAATCCCCACTATCAATAGTATACTCTTCATGCCTATACTCTAGTCCACCAGAGAGGACAATAGCATTGATGACTTTTTTCAAGTTTAGATTTGTAGTGTTTTGGAGTATTGCTAATGTGCCATTATCAAATGATGTAGGAGAAGAAGCATTCAAATCATAGTTCATACTATCTCTTAAAGAAAAATCAGAGCTATTGTATCCATAAACATTGCTAATGTCCCAAGTTGTACCCTCTTCAAATCTCCCTTTTGCTCCTAGTGTGAGAGAGTAGTCAAGTATAGTATCTTTGAGCATCGGTAAAAAGCCATTGGGATAGATAGCTCTTGAACTATCGGGTGTTCTATAAAATGTACTTGCCTCACTCTCTTTATAGTTGAAAATGAGATTTGAGTAAAAAATAGTGTTCTCTTGTGATACCATTTCACTGTTGAGGACAAGTGCAAGATTTTTTGCATCAGGGAGTCCAAAGTGTGTTGTTACTGCGGGAGTTGCTATTCTTCTATCGAGTCCAGCTCTGTTTGTAGCATTTTCTTTTTTCGCCATAAGGGCAATGTTAAAAAAGCCATCATACTCAAGTGGAATGGATACAAAGCCATTTGCTTGAGTGTTCTGCCCATCCCCCTCTTTTCTTATGCCTGTAGAAACAGAGAGCATATTTGCATCATTTGATTTGAGAATAATGTTAATCACACCTGCAATCGCATCTGAGCCATACTGTGCGGCAGCTCCATCTCTGAGAACTTCAATCCTATTGATAGCTATGAGAGGGATGCTATTTAAATCAACAAAGCTGCTTCCACTAGAGGTCGATACAAGAGCAGAGGGATGATACCTTTTGCCATTGACTAAGACTAAAATCTGGTCTGCTTTCATTCCTCGTAAACTATAGTTTACGATATGATCCATCCCATCAGAGATTGAAGACCTCTCAGTGCTAAAACCAGCAATATAGTACTTTAACAGGTCAGTAAGTTGTGTGACCCCTGAGGATTGTATCTGCCTTAAGGTTATAACATCAACAGGAGCATTTGACTCTAGATAATCCTTTGCATTACTTCTTGTTCCTATTTGAGCCTTTGTTTGAATCTCTGTATTAAGTAAGTTTTCTAAACTTTCATCTAAGAGTGATACATCCTCAGCCATTAAAGATGAAGTTACAAGCAAAGAGCAGATAAATAGTCTGTTTTTTATATGACTCATCTTTTATCTCCTTGAACAATTGATGCTATTCTTAAAAGTGCAGAGTGAATGTAAATATCTTCCTCGTTTACTTTTTTTAAATTTATTTTTATTTTGAGTTTTTGGTTTTGTGAGTATATTTGTACCATCCCACCGCGCTGTGCGAACCCCCTCATGTTACTAATAGTAAGAATATTTTTATCTTTTATAGAAGAAAAAATCTGGTTTAATTCATTGATATGTGTGGTGAAAACAAATAAAATGTTTGTTTTCTGGAGGTTTTTTATATCCTCAATGTAGAGTATTTTTACATCTTTACCGTTTATTGTGACATTTTTAAATATATCTGTAAAAAGAGTACCAAATTTGTTATGGAGGACTGTGATGGTATAAGGATTGAGTTTGGAGTTGTTGTTTTTGGTAAATTTTGCTACCTTAGATGTAAGCGCACAAATAACTCTATCTTCATTTTCGTAAGCAAAGAGCGAAGTATGGATAAGCAATAGCAAGAAAAAGTATATAATTTTCATTTAAAAATTATACTCGTTTATCTCTTAAATACATAGCACTTTTTTTGATATGTTAAAGATTTTTGATAAAAAGATTGTAAAGTGAAGAATTATGTAAGTTTTGATACAATCTTTTTAAATTTTATTCTAGGCAAAGATGATGAAAAAGATACCTTATGGCATAGCAGATTACAAAAGGATAAAAGAGAAAAACTTCTTTTTTGTAGATAAAACAAAGTTTATAGAAAAATTAGAAGATTTAAATGAGAGTTATTTAATCTTTTTAAGACCTAGAAGATTTGGTAAATCTCTTTTTATAGCTATGCTTGAAGCATATTACGATAAACATTATGAAAATGATTTTGAGATGATGTTTGGTGATACTTACATCGGGAAGCATACTACTTCTCTTGCTAATAAATATTTTGTTATGAGATTTGATTTTTCAGGAATTGATATTAATGATGTTGAAGAGAGTTTTAGAAGTTATCTTTTAAGAGAGTTAAAAGGTTTTATATTGAAATATAATTTAACAATTGAGATAAATTATAATCCTATAATTTTATTTAATGAAATTTTTAAAACACTTCAAGAAAACAAACTAGAGCTTATGATTCTCATAGACGAATACGATAACTTTGCAAACAAACTACTTCTAAGAGAAAAAACTCAATACTTAGGTTTAGTGAGCGAAAAAACAGCTTCATTTAAACAGTTTTTCACAGTACTAAAAACAGCTACAAGTGGTAATGATTCTCCACTCAAAAGAATGTTTATAACAGGTGTAACACCGATGACTATGTTTGATGTTACAAGTGGGTTTAACATAGGTTCAAATATCTCTCTTCATCCAGCATTAAACGATATGATAGGTTTTAATGAGGATGAACTCACAGAAATTTTAGATTATTACAAACTTGATATTGATAAAGATATGTTAAGAGAGTGGTATAACAACTATAACTTCAGTGAAGATACTGAGCAAAAAGTATTTAACACGGATATGATTTTATACTTTATTAACCAATACCAAAGAGCAAATAAACCCCCAAAAGAGATGATAGATATAAATGTAAGAAGTGATTACTCTAAACTTAGAAATATAATCTATACAAACAAAAAACTCAATGGAAACTTCCAAACACTTCAAACACTCATAGCAGGTAATACCGTATCAGTTTCTAACCTTGTGCAAGATTTTTCAGCCCTACATCTTGAAAAAGCAAATAACTTTAAATCTCTTATGTTTTACCTAGGACTTGTAACAATTCACAGTAGTGAACTTGATTTAAAACTCAAAATACCAAATGAAACGGTAAAAAGAATAGATATAGATTTTCTAAAAGATACTTTAGACTTAGAAAAAGTATTTCAACTCAATAGTGATAAACTTGAAGAGTATCTCAAAGAGTTTGCTTTAGAGGGTAGTCTCAATATCTTTAAATATCTAGCAAAGAAAATAAAAGACAATACAGGTATAAGAGATTATATATATAAAGAACAAAGTGTTAAATCAATGTATATGGCATATCTTTCTCTCAGCCCTTACTATGTTATAAAGTCAGAATTAGAACTCAACAAAGGCTTTGCCGATATACTCATAAAACCTTTTAACCCTTATGTAAAATATGTAGGATTATTAGAGTTTAAGTATATAAATAGAGAAGATAAAGCAGATAAAAAAACTGTAGAAAAACTAAAATTTGAAGCTATAGAGCAACTCAATAAGTATGAAAAAGATACTCTCGTAACAGAGTACACCAAACAAGGTTTAGGACTTAAAAAAGTGGTACTTATCTTTCACGGCTGGGAGATGTTGGTTTGTGAAGATGTTTAACTTTTTTAAAAAGCATACAATATCTCTAGTATAATAAGAAAAAAGATTGAGGAATCTAAATGCCCTTCACCAAACTACAACTCTCTAGTACATTTCAAAAAACACTCAAAGAAAAAGCATTTCTAAAACCGACACCTATTCAAGAAGCTGTGATACCTTTGGTCTTTGAAGGCAAAGATATTGTGGCACAAGCACAAACAGGAAGTGGGAAAAGTGCTAGTTTTGTTCTCCCTCTTTTAGAACTTTGGAGCCAAAAACGAGATACCGCTAAAAAGGGAAAGATTAAAATCCTCGTGCTGACCCCTACGAGAGAATTGACACTCCAAGTCGCAGAAGTATTTGAAGATTTCTCAAAAAATCTTGAAAAAAAACCACAAATTGTGCATTTGATTGGGGGCAAGGGAATAGGCGATCAAATCTATAAAATCCAGCAAGGATGTGACATTTTAGTGGCTACAAGTGGACGATTTCTTGATGTCTTCAGTAAAAAACAGATGGACTTGTCACATTTGGAATACTTTGTCCTTGATGAAGCCGATAAAATGCTTAATCTTGATTTTACACAAGAGTTAGACCTTGTTTTAGATGTCCTCCCTCAAAAAAGACACAACCTTCTCTTTTCTGCAACCTACCCAAAAAAAATGCAAGATATCGTTGCAAAAATAATGCACAATCCAGTTGTCATAAGTGTGGGAGATCAGGCGACAGTTGAGAGTATCAAACAAAGAGTTATCGAGGTAAATGCGCACAACAGAGCGCCACTCCTGCGACATCTGCTGAAAAAACATCAGTGGAGATTAGTTTTAGTCTTTATGGCGAACAAAAGAGCGACCGATAACATTGCCCAAAAGTTTAGAAAACATGGTATAAACGCAGCCTCATTTAATGCAGACTTGGAACAAGATGTGAGAAATGAGACACTACAAGCTTTTAAAGAGGGTAAAGTAAATGTTCTCTTTGCAACAGATATTGCTGCTCGTGGTTTAGACATAGAGAGTGTTGATTGTGTGGTGAATTACGATTTACCGCGTTCGCCTGCGGACTATATTCACCGTATTGGGCGAACTGCACGAGCTGGAAAAAGTGGAGAAGCACTTTCGTTTATAGACTATGAAACACAGGCACATTTCAAACTCATAGAAAAACGCAGTAACATAAAACTTGCTCGTGAATCCATAGAAGGCTTTGTTTTAGTGGGTAAAGCACCTAAACAAGCAAAAGGTTCTGCACCCATAAAGGGAAAAGGCAAGAGTAAAAAAGATAAATTACGAGAAAAATTGCGCAAGGAAAAAGAATGCAAATAGTGAGTGAAGCATTACTCAAAATAGGGGTAGAGGGTAAGATAAGTGAATCACAACTTATCCTCCTTGGAGTGGAGGAAGAAAAATGGAGAGAGAAAGCATTAGGTGTAGAACTCTCCGATGCACGCGCAGAGCTTTTTGTCTTACTCAATGGGGTAGAAGACAAAGCACTACAAGAGAAAATAATTGCAAACTATAAGGCTATACAGAAGTTCAGAAAAGAGGAACCTACTATAATTGAAAAAGAAGTAGGAGTTGTGCAAGAGGGCGATGTCACGATATATTGTGATGGTGGCTGTACTCCAAATCCTGGAAAATCGGGTTCAGGGGTTGCTGTTTATAGAAATGAAGTACTTTCAGAACTGTGGTATGGGCTTTACGAAGTGATGGGAACAAACAACACCGCAGAACTAGGTGCCTTGTACGAATCTCTGTGTATAGCACAAAAAGAAGCGCAAAATGGTAATGAAGTGACGATAAAATGTGATTCGATGTATGCCATCAACTGCATAAAAACATGGGCTATTTCATGGGAGAAAAAAGGGTGGACAAAAAAAGGTGGGGAGATTAAAAATCTCGACATCATCAAAAAAGCCTATGCTCTTTATAATGAGATTAAAAAAGATGTAAACCTTCTTCATATCAAAGCACATGCTGGTTTCGAGGGGAATGAACTCGCCGATAGAATGACCATGTATGCCATCGAAGAAAAAAGTGAAGCATTTGTCCGATACACAAAAGAGATTGATGTGGATGCCATTTTAAAAATGCGAGCAGGTTAGAGTGAAAAGGGTACATCAAAGACTCTTAGATTGGTATGAAACAGATGGACGTCATGCCTTGCCTTGGCGTAATACTCGCAATATGTACCATATTTACCTTAGTGAAATTATGCTCCAACAAACACAGGTTAATCGTGTGCGCGATGAGTACTATCCACAATTTTTAGAAAAGTTTCCCTCTCTTGAAGCTTTGGCAAAGGCTCCACAAGAAAAGGTACTCGGTGCTTGGAGTGGTTTGGGTTACTATTCACGAGCAAGAAATCTTCATAAAACTGCACAACTCGTGCAAACAGAGTTGCCAAAAACAGAAAAGGAACTGCTCCTCCTTCCTGGAATCGGTCGTTACACCGCAAGTGCGATTTGTAGTTTTGGACATGAGCAAACAATCCCGGTAGTCGATACAAACATAGCACGAGTTATCAAACGCTACTTTGCACTCCTTGAACCAAAAGAAAAGCTTGTTTGGGAAAAGGCAACTACCTTTGTCAATGCACAAGCCCCCCGAGCGCATAACCTTGCCTTGATGGATTTAGGCTCTTTAGTTTGCTTACCGAAAAATCCAAAATGTTCAGAATGTCCCTTAGAAGTGGTATGTTTGGGAAAAGAAGAGCCAGAACTTTACACACAAAGAAAAAAGACAATCTATGAATCCCTCGATCTTTTTTATGGGATTTGCATCAAAGATGGAAAGATTGCCCTTGAACTCTCCAAAGAAAAAATGTACAAAGATATGCTTGTTCTCCCAAGAGTAGAACCCCTAGAAGATGACTTTTTAACCGTTTTTAAACACTCCTATACAAAATACCGTTTACAGGTGCATTTGTATAGACTTGAAGAAGTGGATGAAAATTTTACATGGCAAGCGCTTCAAACCCTCGAAGATGCACCCATCTCTTCACTTACTAAAAAGGCATTAATGTGTTTGGATTTGAGTTAATTTTTTATTTTTTACTCTTCGCAGCCATCTTAATATAAATATGCAAAATTTCAATAGCTGCAGGGGTAATTCCGCTGATGTTCATGGCGGCTTGGAGTGTTGGTGGGGTGAAGCTTGCTAGTTTTTCTTGTACTTCTTTAGAGAGTCCACTGACACCAGTAAAATCAAAGCCTTCAGGGATTTTGATTTTGAGGTACTTTTTCATGCGGTGTATCTCTTCGCTCTGCTTGTCGATATAGCGAGCATATTTTCCCTCCACTAAAATCTCTTCTTGTATGTAGGGAGTGAATTTTTCAAGTTCTGGAACAAGTTTGAGCATTTTAGCTACATCAAAACTTTTGCGAGCAACGAGTTGTTGGGCTGTCGAGACATCCTTTAAGGGTTGCTCATCCATAGAAGCTAAGAGGGCATTGAACTCTTTGTTTGGGGTAAATTTTGTATCTTCTAAAAGCCTTGCACCATAGCGAATCTGCTCATTTTTGAGCTGAACTTTTTCATAAAGTGCATCATCTACAAGACCTAAATCATGCCCATAGCCACTGAGACGAGTATCGGCTGACTCTTCGCGTAAAAGGAGTCTATACTCCGCACGGGAGGTAAACATTCTATATGGCTCATTCGTTCCTTTTGTGACCAAATCATCTATCAAAACACCGATATATGCTTCCTCTCGTCCTAAAATGAGAGGCTCTTTTTTTTGTATACTCAAGCCTGCATTTATCCCTGCCATAAGACCTTGTGCAGCTGCTTCTTCATAACCTGTAGTTCCGTTAATCTGCCCTGCTAAGTAGAGTCCCGCGATTTTTTTAGTCTCTAGGGTATGTCGGAGTTCTCGAGGATCAACAAAATCATACTCTATAGCATAGCCATAACGGACAATCTTTGCGTTTTCCATGCCCTTAACTGAGCGAATCATATCGCGTTGGACTTCTGGAGGCATAGAGGTA
>JALUWV010000068.1 GCA_027019335.1 Sulfurimonas sp.
ACGAGTGCGATTAATAAAATTCGTTTTTACGATGATGAAAAAGCGCTTACAAAGGCATTGAATGAACTCAAAAAAAATCTTTTAAGAGCAGATGTTAATCATAAAGTTGTCAAAGAGTTGATTCAAAAAGTTGCGATAGAGACAAAAGCAAAAGGAATTGGGAAAGAGCAATTTTTAGAAGCGATGCGAGTAGCACTGAACGAACTTTTAGAGATTGGGGGGAGTAAAGGTTTTGTTTTTGCTCCAAATCCACCTACTGTTATTTTAATGACAGGATTACAAGGTTCTGGAAAAACAACTACAACTGGAAAATTGGCAACATATTTAAAAAATAAGCAAAAAAAAGTGCTTATTGTTGCTGCCGATTTACAGCGTCTAGCCGCAGTAGAACAACTTCGTCAAATTTCTGCTCAAATCGATGTAGAACTTTATGAAGATGAAGCAACAAAAAATCCTGTAGAAGTAGTAAACGCAGCCCTTAAAAAAGCAAGTACAAATATTTATGATGTTGTGCTTATAGATACTGCGGGGCGTTTAGCGATTGATGATGCTTTGATGAGTGAGCTTGAAGCTGTCAAAAAAGCAGCAAATCCTAGCGAGATATTTTATGTGGCAGACTCTTTAACAGGGCAAGATGCCATTAGAACAGCGACAACATTTAAAGAAAAAATCGGTATTGATGGTGTTATCCTCTCAAAATATGATGGCGACTCAAAGGGTGGTGTGGCATTGGGTCTCTCTTCTCAAGTAAAAGTTCCACTACGTTTCATCGGTCATGGTGAAAAGATGGAAGACTTAGAAGTTTTTATTCCTGAGAGAATTGTCAATCGTTTGATGGGCTATGGAGATGTTGAGGGGCTTGCTGAGAAAACAGCAAATGTCATTGATGAAAAAACAGCAAAACGTTTAACACAAAAAATCAGAAAAGGAAAGTTTAACTTTAATGACTTTTTAGAACAGATGGAATCAATGAAAAAAATGGGTTCTATGAGTTCTATTATAGGGATGATGCCTGGAATGAGTGGTATGAGCAAAGCGATTAAAGATTTTGATTTTGAAAACTCAGGTGAACTTAAAAATATTAAAGCGATGGTAAGTTCTATGACACTCAAAGAGCGAGAAAATCCAGACCTTTTAAATAACTCAAGAAAACAGAGAATCGCACAAGGGTGTGGACTCACTCAAGTAGAAATAAACCGTATGATTAAGCAGTTTAAGAATGCAGGAAAAATGGCAAAGAAATTTTCAGGTCCAAAGGGTATGAAAGACTTACAAGCAATGATGGGACAGGCTGGTGCAGGTGGTATGGGTGGCATTCCTCGTTAAAACTTTACATTTAAGCTTTCGTCTGCTATAATTCCGCCATCGTAATAACTTCTGAAATAATCCCTCTGTGATTAGAAGGTATTTTACTTATGTAAAATATAATACGCCAAATGGCGGTAAGAGGCACAATAGATATAATTCTTTATATTCATTCTGCAAAATAATACCCCACAAATTTAATTTTAACAGGAAGACAAATGACAGTAATTAGACTTACTCGTATGGGAAGAAAAAAACAACCATTTTATAGAATCGCGGTAACAGATAGCCGTAAACGTAGAGATGGTGGATGGATTGAACTTATTGGTCACTATAA
>JALUWV010000069.1 GCA_027019335.1 Sulfurimonas sp.
GTTGAAGAGAATTCATGAGGCTAATAAAGCTCTTCAAAAGCAAAAAGATTTTGTCCAAACACTCTTAGACTCGCAAGAACAGATAATTATTACAACAAATGGAAAAAAACTTCTCACAGCTAATGAGACCTTTTTTGATTTTTTCGCTGTGGATGATGTAGAAGAGTTTATGCACTCTTATGAAGCCAACTGTATTTGTGATACTTTCAACACAAAAGCTCCTGATGGATACTTACAGATTAGAATGGGTGAAAATGGACGAGAGAGTTGGATAGACTATGTTATTGCCCGTTCTTTTAATCCAGAAGGACATAAAGCGATGATAAGTATGGGAAGTATCGATTTTATCTTTTCTGTCACTGCTGCAAAACTTCCAGGAGACGAAGATGTTAAATCTGCAGTGTTTACAAACATCACAGAGATGGAAAAAGCGAAGTTAGAGATAGAATCGATTAACAAACATACAAAAGAATCCATAGAATATGCCTCACTGATTCAAGGAGCCTTGATTCCTGACAATAGAATTTTTAGAAATTACTTTTCAAACTATTTTGCTATCTGGCATCCAAAAGATACTGTCGGTGGAGATATCTACCTTTTTGAAGAGTTGAGAAACAAAGATGAATGTTTACTTATGGTTATAGACTGTACAGGTCATGGTGTCCCTGGTGCTTTTGTAACTATGCTTGTAAAAGCTATAGAGAGACAAATCACTGCTAAAATCAACAATGACCCTGATGAAGTGGTAAGCCCTGCAAATATACTCAGTATCTTTAACAAAAATATGAAACAACTCTTAAAACAAGAGAGTGTGGATAGTGTCTCAAACGCTGGCTTTGATGGAGGGATTCTTTACTATAATAAAAAAGATAAAGTACTCAAATTTGCAGGTGCAGAAACCCCGCTTTTTTATGTAGAAGATAATGAACATAAAATGATAAAAGGGAACCGCTACTCTGTAGGGTATAAAAAATGTGCATTTGATTATGAGTATAAAGAGCATAGCATAGAAGTAAAAGAAGGAATGCAGTTCTATCTCACAACCGATGGTTACCTCGACCAAAATGGTGGAGACAAAGGGTTTCCATTTGGGAAAAAACGATTTAAACAAATCATAGAAGAGTACCATACAGAGAGTATGGCAGACCAACAAGAAGTCTTTTTATATGAACTTGAAGCGTATCAACAAGCAGAAGATAGAAATGATGATGTTACGGTTATTGGGTTGAAAATATAGTTTTATATCAAACTTTATGCAGTATACAAATACCGCTTAATTTTCTTCGTTGGTGTTTTTACAAAAGGTTCTATCTGCTCTATAAATTTTACCATTTTTGAGTACGATGCAACTTTTGCATTGACTTCCATGCGCATACTTTCTAAAAGGGCTTCTACTGCTTCTTTAACCTCTGTACTACTTTTTTTATCTGCTTGAAACATTGTGTCTATAAGTTCATAATCAAGATGGATTTTTGCGATGAGTTTATCGTCTTCTCTTTGTAAAACAAGCGAGTCTAGGACAGCTTCGTGCTGGTTGATTGTGGCTTCTATTTGCTCTGGAAATATGTTTTCTCCACCACTCCCAATCAAAACATTTTTACTTCTTCCATTGATAAATAAAAATCCATCTGAATCAAGGTAGCCTAAATCTCCAGTATGAAACCAACCATCTTTGATGACCTCTTGCGTTTGTACCTCATCTTTGTAGTAGCCGAGCATGAGACTTGGAGATTTAGCTAAAATTTCTCCACCTTCTGCTATTTTGAATTTTACTCCAGCCATGGCTGTTCCTGTGGATGTGAGTTTGATTGTACCCCCTGTGATAGACCCTGCAAGGAGTGGAGCAGTTTCTGTTAAACCATAACCAATGATATAAGGAAAATGTGCTTCTTTTAAAAATTGCTCAACATAAGGAGAAATCCCCGCACCCCCAATCCCAAAGAAACGTAGGCGTCCACCAAAAGTTTCTAAGAGTTTTTTACCTGCGATTTTATTCAAGATTTTTCTAAAAAAAGTGATAGAATATAAAAATCGCATGATGAATGAGGCTGTAAATTTTGGAAGAATTTTATTTTTATAAATCTTTTCTATGATGAGTGGTACAGAAATCATCATCGTAGGGCGGACTTGAGCAAATGCTTTTAAGAGTACACTTGGTGTGGGTACTTTATCTATGTAATGGACACTCGAACCATGTAAAATAGGGATAAGTAAGCCAACGGTACACTCGAGTGTATGTGCAAGTGGTAAGATAGATAAAAATACATCCTCTTGAGTGATGTGTATTTTTTCAAACGCGGACATTGCATTAGTTACAAGGTTTTTATGCGAGAGCATTACACCTTTAGAGTGACCTGTTGTTCCTGAAGTATAGATGATGGCTGCTAAATCATCTTCTTTAACATTATCTGATTTTATATCGCTAATTTTTTGTACAATTTTTGCTGTATAATTATTGCCAGATAAAGATTCTATGAGAGAGAGTGTATCAAGATTTATCACAAAGTTGAGTTTTGATTCAGAAAGTTCTTCGATAGTGGCTAAGTGTTTGTTAGAAACAAAAACAGCTTGAGCCTCAGAGTGTCTGATGATATGATGCACATCTGCTGTATGAAAATCAGGAAGCACAGGAACAATCACGGCTCCAAAATAAGTAACAGCAAAGTAAGCAATAGCCCAATTTGGCATGTTTTCACTCAAAAGTACAACTTTATCTCCTCTTTTAATGCCATTGTTTTTTAAGAGAGTAATTATGTCATGAACATTACGATTAAATTCTTCATAGTTCATAGGGGTCTGTGCAACTTTACTCAGCACATCATTTTTGCTATAGAGTGTAACCGCTCTATCTAAAAGGGCAGGAAGGGTAAAGTTTTTGATGTTTTCATAAGGGTATATCATCATTATCTCTTGTTTGGGATATGTGAAATTAATCACAATAAAGATATAATGATACTATTTTATTTTAAATATAGGACAATATAATGGTATATCATGTGATCTTATTAAACGATGTTTCAAACAGTTTAAAAGAACTTACCGCTTATATGGATGGTTTAGATGATATTACTGTAGAAGTAGTTACATCTAGTGTTGAATTTCAGATGTATATGCAAGAAAAGACAGTCCATTTAGTTTTGGCAAATTCACAATGTAAGACGCTTGATACACTTGATATGTGTAAACATATTCGCGCAGCTACACCATCACAATTTATGCCGTTTATATATCTTAACAAAAAAGATGATGTCGAAGGAACAAAAAGAGCATATGAAATGGGTGTTACCGAGTGTATCAGTAGTCCTCTTGTGCTGGATGACTTAATTATCCGAATGCGAAGTCATCTTTTACGATACCAGACACTCAAAAAATGTTTAATACAAAATGAAAGACTTGCTATCATCGTAGCGACAGACCCTTTGACAAAAGTATCTAATCGTATGCATTTACAAACTATTTTAATCCAATCTGCAAAAGAGTATAAACGTTATCAAAGAATCTTTTCAGTTGTTTATTTTCAAATTGGAGAGATGCAAAAGATTAATCTTTTGTATGGTTTTAAAAAAGGAGATAAGCTTTTAAGAGATGTAGCACAAGCAGTATTTAAAATTCTTCGTCAAAGTGACATCATAGCAAGATGGTCAGGAAGTGATTTTGTTATATTTTTACCAAAAACAAAATTAGATGATGCGGAGTTACTTGTTAAAAAACTTAATACACAACTCATAAAAGAAAAATTTATGAAAGAATACAATACACGTATTACCTATGGGATAACACAGGTGAAAAATGATGATACAATGTCGACTTTGATAGATAGGTCAAACAAAGCGTTGACACATAGTATTAGAAATGGACAAATATATAGTACTTCTTTAACAAATCTAGTATAAAAAGGCTCATCTTGAGTAGAAGAAATAAAAATAAGAAAAAAACACAACAAAAAGAGACAGTCAATTTTACTGAGGCAGATTTTCTGCCAACAACACGAGCAGAGATGGATAGTTTAGGGTGGGATTATTGTGATGTGATTTTAGTGAGTGGAGATGCCTACATTGATTCGCCTTTTATTGGTGTGGCTATGGTTGGTCGTATGCTTGAGCGAATGGGTTATCGAGTAGGAATGATAGGACAACCAGATATAAAATCTAGCGATGACATTGCTCGTTTAGGAGAACCACGACTCTACTGGGGTGTAAGTGGTGGGAGTGTTGATAGTATGGTAAGTAACTATACAGCGACAAAAAAGTTTCGTAATTCAGATGATTATACTCCTGGGGGTAAAAATACAAAACGCCCCGATAGAGCGGCTTCGGTTTATACAAATCTCATAAGAAGATATTTTAAAAATACCGTACCGATTGTACTTGGTGGCATAGAAGCATCACTTAGACGAGTAACACACTATGATTACTGGTCAAATAAATTGAAAAAACCGATTTTATTTGACTCTAAAGCGGACTTACTCATTTACGGGATGGGTGAAATCGCACTTGAAGAGTTGACAAAAGCGATTGATAAGAAAGAGGATTTTAAAGATATTCGTGGGATTTGTTATATTTCTAAAGAACCTGTCTATGAATTTCATCAACTTCCATCTCATCAAGAGTGTTTAGATGAGAAAGAGAAGTACATTGACCTCTTTGACCTTTTTTATGATAACAATGACCCTATCGCAGCGAAGGGACTTTGCCAGCAAGTAGATACGCGTTATCTCATTCAAAATCCTCCGTGTGACCATTTAAATGAAGATGAAATGGATGCAAACTCAAACTTACCTTTTACACGTGAACTCCATCCTTACTATGCCAAAGAGGGACCTGTAAAGTGTTTAGAGACGATTAAGTTTTCTATTATGACACATCATGGGTGTTGGGGAGAGTGTAATTTCTGTGCGATTGGAGTACATCAAGGGCGTACTATTCGGACTCGTTCTGAGGATAATATCTTAAAAGAAGCCAAAGATTTTAATAAGTACAAAGATTACAAAGGAATTATCTCCGATGTTGGTGGTCCAACGGCAAATATGTACGGGTATGAGTGCAAGAAAAAGCTCAAACTTGGTACCTGTGACCATCAACGTTGTGTGGATGCAAATCACTTGTGTAGTACAATGAAAGTTGACCATAGTCGTAATATAAACTTACTTAGACAAGTTAGAGAAGTCGAAGGTGTAAGAAAGGCATTTGTGGCTTCTGGTGTACGTTATGACCTTATAACCGCAGATAAAAAGCATGGGTATAGTTACTTAAAAGAGATGGTAAAACACCATATATCGGGACAGATGAAAGTTGCTCCTGAACATACCCAACAACATGTTTTACAACTCATGGGAAAACCAGGAAAACAGACACTTATAGACTTTAAAAAATTATATGATAAGTTAAACGCAGAAGAGGGTAAAAAGCAGTTTTTAACATACTATCTCATTGCCGCACACCCTGGTTGTGAAGATAAAGATATGCATGAACTCAAAAGATTTACACGCGATGAACTCCAAATGAATCCAGAACAAGCACAGGTTTTTACTCCAACTCCAGGGACATACTCTGCTGTCATGTACTACACAGAGATGGATCCACAAACACGAAGAAAAATCTTTGTAGAAAAAGATACAAAACGTAAAGAGAAACAGAAGCAAATTGTTGTAGCTAAAGATAACTTTTCGAGTGGTTTTGCTTCTTAGTATGCAGTTAAATAGTGATTGGAGTACATTTTTAGCGGATGAACTAGAGACACCTTCGTTTCATCAGCTCCAAAACTTTATAAAACATGAGTACAAAACAGCAAAGATTTATCCACCGTATGAAAATGTATTTTCTGCATTTAATTTGCTTCCTTTAGAAAAAGTCAAAGTTGTTATCATTGGACAAGACCCGTACCATGGTGAAAATCAAGCAAATGGTTTAGCTTTTTCAGTCGGAAAAAGTGCTAAAATCCCTCCCTCTTTAAAAAATATTTATAAAGAACTTATGGAAGATATGGGCTGTGATTTACCTTATGATGGCAATCTTGAGTCATGGGCAAAAGAGGGTGTGTTACTTATCAATAGTGTTTTAACTGTCCGAAAAAGTGAAGCAAATTCACATAGAAAAAAAGGATGGGAAGAGTTTACAGATGCTATCATAAAGCAAATCTCTCAAAATTTTGAGCATATTGTTTTTATCTTATGGGGAAAACCTGCACATCAAAAAGAGAAGCTTGTCGATGTGAGTAAACACCTTGTTATCAAGTCTGTTCACCCTTCACCACTCTCTGCATATAGAGGTTTTTTTGGCTCAAAACCATTCTCGCAAACGAATGCTTATTTGAAAGAGCATTCTTTGAAGCCTATTAAATGGTGTTTGCCTTCACAACAAACTCTGCTATAACAGGCAGATGGTCAGAATAGCCTTTGCCTTTATGTTTTCTGATTTTTCCTCGACTCGTTTTCCATCTGTAAGGATATTTTCCTTTAAAGAGATAGCCTTTATCAAAAGCTCGAATTGAGTTCTTTTTGTAGTGAAGTTGTGGATTTGTGAGCAGGGCAGGGCTTACGATAATGTTATCCATTGCTTCTTTTTTTCCGCGGTAGATATAACTATATCTGTTCTCTTTGTTGGTGTCATACCATAGATTATAGAGACTTTTCTTTGTGTGCTTATTTTTTGTATGCAGAACATCATTGATACCTGTGTATCCGTTAGTATCATTGAGTTTTCTTTTGCGTTGAAAGCGTTTATACTCTTCATAATCAGAGTTGAAATCACCGAGTAAAATAATATTTTTGTCAAAGCCAATCGCTTGGATTCTTTTTCTTAGGGCTTTGGCTGAAACTATTCGTTGACTCTCTGGCCCTGATTTTGACTTCCAATGATTGACAAACATATAGAGGTCTTGTGTACCAATTTTCAATTTTACTTCAAGGATATTACGATACCTATAAGAGGATGTAACAAAAACTTCTCGTGTGTAAACAAAAGGTATCTTACTTAAGATAGCTACTTTAATAGTTGTATTTTTTTGATTGGCAATTTTATAGTACTGGTAGTAAAGATTTTCTTGTTTGAGTTTGTAGCGTAAATCTTTGAGTGCTTGCAATGATTCAATCTCTTGAAGGACGATAATATCGGCATTGATATCTTTGATAACCCTTGCAATATTTTTGAGCTTAATGGCATAAGTTCTTCTGTTCCATTGTGATGGCGTGTTTGGGATGTACTCTTTATACTCATGACCACTGCGTTGTAAATCAAAAAGATTTTCAACGTTATACGTTGCTATTTTCAAAGTACTCTCTCCATAAACAATAGCACCCAACAAAAGTAAAAGAGTAAAAAATTTCACTATTTAATGCCATTTAAACGCAAAAGTTGCTTCACATTTGCTTCTCTACCCATGAGTGATTCAAATAAAACTTGCATACTTTGTGAACCACCTTGACTCAAAATAATATCTCTATATTTTTTTGCAGTTTCAGAGTGAAAGATTCCCTCATCAACTACAGCATAAAAAGCATCAGCACTTAAAACTTCAGCCCATTTATAGCTATAGTAGCCTGCCGCATACCCACCACCAAAGATATGTGCAAAACCATTTTGAAATTTATTGTACTCAGGTGTTTTGATGAGTGCTGTTGTTTTTCTAATCTCATTTAAAAGCTCTTGAACTGTCTCTCCTTGGTAGAGTTTAGAGTGGAGTTTAAAGTCAAACATGGAAAACTCAAGCTGACGAAGCATTCCCATAGCAGAGAGAAAATTTTTACTTTTAACAAGCTTTTCAATCATGCTTTGAGGAAGGACTTCACCTGTTTGATGGTGAAGGGCAAAGAGTTTAAGCACTTGTGGCTCATAAGCAAAATTTTCTAAGAATTGTGAAGGAAATTCTACTGCATCCCACTCAACACCATTAACCCCACTTACTTCATTTTCTGCAACACGGCTTAAAAGATGATGAATAGCATGCCCCATTTCATGAAAAAGAGTCACAACATCATCATGACGCAGAAGTGAAGGGTTCTCTTGTGTCGAGGCTGGGAAGTTACACACAACAAATGCAGAGGCAAATTGTTCTTCTCCTTGCTCATCTGTACAGTGTGCTTGCCAGTTGTGCATCCATGCACCCCCGCGTTTAGAATCGCGTGCTTCTAAATCAAGATAGAGTCTTGCACTCAGTCTGCCTTCTACAAAGACATCATATGCAGAAGCTTTTGCATCCCAGAGTGTTGTCTCTACTTTTTCAAAGTGAATGGCAAAAAGTTTTTCTAAAAAGTGAAACATTCCATTGAGAACACTTTGTTGCTCAAAGTAGGGACGGTACTCCTCTTCATCTATATCGTATTGTGCTTTTTTAAGTATTTCGGCGTAGTAGGCACTATCAAAACTCTGTATCTCTTTACTTGTGATTGCTTGGAGTTCTTTGAGTTCATTTTTTGCTTGAGCTTGAGAGTTTTTGATGAGTTCTTCTAAGAAGTTGATAACACTTGCCTCATCTTCTGCCATCTTGGAAGCGAGAGAGTATTGTGCAAAATTTTCAAAGCCTAGGAGTTGGCTCATTTCGTTCTTTAAGCGTAAAATTTCCTCAATGATAGAAGCATTTTCTGGCGCACGAGTGACATAGGCTTTATAGAGTGTTTCGCGTATCTTCTCATTTTTTCCATAAGTCATATAGGCGATGTAAGAGGGCATTTGTAGGGTGAATTTATACTTTGTAATACCATCTTCTTCAAATACTGCTGCTTGAATATCGCTTGAAGGTAAACCTTCTACATCTGCTTTGTTCTCTATGATGTACTCAAAGGCATTATTTGCATTGATGAGATTTTGAGAAAAATCATTGGAGAGTCCACTGAGTTTGATGTTGATTTCTTGAAGTCGTGCTTTTGTCTCTTTTTCTAAATGGGCACCGCTAAGTTCAAAGTTTTGAATGTTAAGCTCGAGGACTCTTTGTTGCTCAAGTGATAAACTATGCTTTTCATTTGAGAAGATGGTTTTATAGGCTGTATAAATAGCCAGATTTTGTGATAATTTTGTAGAGTACTCGGTAATGATAGGGAGTGATTGTGTATAGACCTCTTGTGTCTTTTCTGAGTTGTTGACAGAATTGAGATGCGAAAGTGGGGTAAAAAAGTGTTCAAGATACTCTTCCATCATCTCTAGGGGTTTTACAAAATTTGCATAAGTTTTCTCTTCTAGAGCTAAAAGTTGTGTTATCTTCTTTTCATTCGCATTCAGTTTTTGTTCTAAGTCGTTTACAAATGTATCTAAATTACATTCAAATTTTAAAAATTGTGACATATTAATCCTCTTCGTCTTTTTTTTGTTTGATGGCTCCAAACTCATTGATGAGAATATCATCGTATTTGTTGGAGTAGTGTATGAGCCTTTCTAAGGCAGTCTTTCCCTCTGTAAATGTTAAGGATGAATCAACAATGAGGTAAGAGAGATAAATACTATTTTCATTAATAGAAAACTGTAAGTAGGAAAATTTTTTATTTTCTTGGAGAAGATAGTCATAGACTTTGTCAATATTTTGACTCGGAATAGCACAGAGTTTTGTATCTCCAATAATAATGCCATTTTCATAGTAGTTTACCTC
>JALUWV010000070.1 GCA_027019335.1 Sulfurimonas sp.
GGTACGGCAGGGCAACATTTATCACAATATCTGCGTTTACTTCCTGAATAAGGCTTATAAGCTCTTGCGTTTTATCTGCATCGACAGTTTTTATGACTATGTTTGCATCTGGAAGTTCTGCTTGTATCGTTTCGCACCGCTTGAGTGTACGACTTGCTAAAACAATATTGCCAAAAACCTCACTATTCATTGCACATTTATGCACTACAACACGCCCAACACCACCAGCACCTATAATTAAAGTTGTTCTCATTCTCTCTCCTAAACTATCTCAAACGCAACAAGTAAAGTCGCACTCCAAATAAGTGTCGTTACAACCAAACTCAAAAGCACTATTGTCGCCCCTACATCTTTTGCCTGTTTTGCTAAGATGTGATAATCACTCGTCACCAAATCCACCACTCGCTCGATCGCAGAGTTAATAATCTCCGCTAACACAGGTAAAAAGAGTGAAATAGACAAGATGCTCGCAACCGCAAAACTCACAGGAAGCATCCATGCCAAAATGCCAAAGCCAAAAAGCATCAAAAGTTGCCACTTAAAAGAGGTTTCATTTTTGATAACATCCAAAAGTCCTTCAACTGCATAGCCACCGTTACGAAAAAGATTGTGTTTTGGTTTATTAAGTTTTGTCTCTAAAGCAGACATATTTAGCTCTCCTTATGATAGTATATTTTTATTTTTAATATCTTCAATTATCTGATTCATAGTTATATGCAATTGTACTATCTCATCATTACAAATATCAAATATAACAATAGCATCTAAATCAAAATAATGATGGGATAAAATATCTCTAATCCCTTTAATCTCTTTCCATTTTATGTGAGGATATTGTGTCAAGAATCAGTTCTTTATCATACTGCATAAATGCCATCTCGTAAAATTCGTTTCTTTAGATAAGGATTCATTTTATCTCTTAGTCTTACAATATCCACTTTTTTATGGAGGTCTTCTTCAATAAGCTGTTTTATGGCTATCATATCTAAAAGTTTGGGATTCATCTGCACAAAAATATCTATGTCGCTCTCTTGAGTTGCTTCATCTCTTGCATAACTTCCAAAAATACCTATTTTTTCTACACTATATTTTTGAGCAAACTCTTTATAATGCTTTTTGAGATAATTCAGTACATCTAATTTATTTAATCTTTTATTTTCAGTCATTTTCAACCTCATTCTACTTTTTTAACCCTTGAATAATCTCTCGAAGCTCTTGTGCATTTGTATCTTTACTAACAGGCTCACCATAGTACACAGTAACAATCCTGCGTTTGAAGAAACTTTTTTTCTCTGTTGGTTTATACTTACTAAACATACTTCCAAACATTCCCTCTATAAAAAAAGGGACAATTACCCCTTCGTAATCTTTTGGAATTATCTCATATCCACGGTAAAATTTCCCTAATGCTCCATCATCGCTAATCTTCCCCTCAGGGAAAAGCCCTACAATTTTGCCTTCAAGAAGTCTTTGATGGGCTATCTGAAATGCATCTTTTGAGGCTTTTTGTGAAAGAGGAATGGTTTCTCCTTTTTGAAAAAATGCATGCAATCCCCACCAATGATAGATTTCTTTGTCCATCATAAAATTTATCCTGCGTTTGAGAGGGAGTTGCACAACT
>JALUWV010000071.1 GCA_027019335.1 Sulfurimonas sp.
TGGAGTTCTCTGCAAGTGTTTGTACAGCTTTATCTGCATCTGCTATCGCTGCATTGGCTGTGTCGGCTGCATCGTTGGCACTTGTAAGTAAATCATCCACAATAGCATCACTTACCTCTTCAGCATCTCCCACTGCTAAAAGAGTATCAGATACACTTTCTTTTGCACTTTCTACTGTAGATGTAGCATCACTTGTGTCTACATTCTCATTTGCAGCATCTGCAGCTTTATTAAGTGTATTGATTGCAGATACTAAATTATCAGCGAGTTCATTTACTTGGATTGCAGCTTCTCTTGCTAAAATTTGTGCATCATCTACTGCACCTAAGTTCTCAGGAGTTGGGTGTAAATCTGCTTCTTTAGCAGCTTCTTCTACGCTTACTCTTGCATTATTAGCATTTTCTATTGCACTTGTTGTGTTCTCTTGTAATACTTGTACATTCTCTTGCATATCCGCTATTGTACTATCACTCGATGCTTCACTCTCTGTTGCTATCTCTATTGCATGTGAAGCTGCACTATTCGCATTACTTATAGCATCTATACCAGTACCTATATCTACAACTCTTCCTAGTTGCTCTGCGATTGTATTGAGGGTGTTAATACTTTCTTGAAGTGTATTTGCTGCATCTGTAGCATTCGCTGCAGCATCTATTGCAAGGGCTTGTGCTTCTTCAGCTGCAACTAAATTTTCTGGGGTAGGATTTGTACTTGCCAAATCAGCTGCATTTTGTGCAGCATCTGCAGCCGTATGTGCATTTTGACTTGCTACATTTGCCGCAGTTGTTAATACGCCTACTTCTTTTACAAAATCATTCAAATCTGCTTCTAATGCCACTTTTACAGTATCAATAGATTCATTATTCGTATAATGAGTCTCTACATCATTAGTGCGTGTCTCAAAACTTGACTCTACACCTTTTTCGGTAACTTGTGCATTTACATCAATACCAGCATTACTAATCTCTTCAAAGTCTTGTTCTACATCACCACTAGATTCAACTACATCCTCACCTGCAGATGTTTCAGAATCATCAGTATCACTCGTATCATCTGCAGTCTCATCCATGCTTTGTACTGCATCTAACATCGCATCAATAGATTCTTCATCACTAATCGTATCTGTTGTGTCAAATGCAGATTCACTTAAAGAGGCATCAAAAAGTTGTGCTTCACTGCCAAGTAAGACAATATCTGTTCCATCTACCGTTGTTGTGATAATACTACTTAAAGCACCATTAGATTTATCACCAAATATTAATTCACCCTCGTGAATTTCATCACCTTTTGAGAGTTTTCTAAAAGAACCATCAGTACCTTTTACATAAAATTGACCATCGACACTTGCGACTCTTGAGATAATTGCTGACATAATAGACCCCTGCTATAGTTATATTATGACAATCTTACAACTCTTTTGAAATCTTATCTATTGTACCTAAGTACAATATAAGCAACAATTATTTTCTATAAGCTTTGATAGCAGAGTAAGCTTCATTGATTTGTTGAGATTTTTCTTCGTAGGATTTTATGATTTCCTCGGAGAGGTCTTTACTAACATTAGAATCATAATGGTACTCTTTCATCAGTTTTCTGTAGCTTTTTTTGATGGTGTCCATATCGTCATCTTTTGTACATCCTAAAATCTCATAATAACTTTCAATTTTGTTAAATTGTTTAAATCGTTCGTAGTTAAAAGAGTTTTTTCTTTGCTGTTGATACTCACTATATGTTCTATTTGCTATAAGCGTAAGCCCAATAATCAAAAAAAAGTTAAAAGGAAAAAACAAAATCCTTGGAGCAAAAAAGAGCAGTAATATCCCTATAAATATACTTCCAAAACAGACTCCTAGCCACATTATTTCTAAACCAATACCTAGTGCTATAAAGGCTATTCCTAAGATTTTTTTCATAAGACTTTTTTCCTCAAACTCCACATAATAAGTCCAAAACCAAATATCAAAAATGGTATACTCAAATCCTGTCCTGTTGTGAGTGCTATCTCATGAACATAAGCTGCTTGCTTTACTTTTACAAATTCTACTAAAAATCTTACACTAAAAATGAGTACTAAAAACAGACCAAATAAAAAGCCTTTTTTATGAACTAAACTCTTTTTTGTCTTGTATATATATGTAAGCACAAGAAAAATGATAAGATAAGAAAAGCCTTCATAGAGTTGTGCTGGATGACGGGGAAGATTGTCAACTCTTGAGAAGATAATTGCCCAAGGTACCTCTGTGGGTTTCCCCAAAATCTCAGAATTCATAAAGTTTCCCATCCGAACAAAAAAGCCAAAAAGAGCCGTAGGGATGGCGACTCTGTCAAGTAACCATAGAAAGTTCACTTTATACTTTCGTACATAGAGCCAAAGAGCTAAAATAACCCCTGCTCCACCACCATGAGAAGCTAAACCCCCTTCCCAAACAGCGATTATTTTCCAAGGGTTTGCCAAGTAGTATGTAGGGTCATAAAAAAAGCAGTGTCCCAGTCTCGCACCTACGACTATCCCGATGACGATGTAAAGAAACATACTCTCGAGTTCATTTTCATCTTTACCCTCTTGTCTATAGACCCACTTCATATACTCTACTCCTGAGAGAATCGCTGTGGCAAAAAGTATACCATACCAAAAAACTCGTACACTCCCAAAAGAAAAGGCAATAGGGTCAACACTCCAAGTAAAATACTCCATTAGTTTTTCAAAGCCTCTGCTATAAGCTCTATAGGGTTTTTAAACACGGTTGTTATTTCTTTATCATAGCCCATAGAAGCATTGATTTGCATACGACAAGCCGAACACTCAGCACTTACTACTTCTGCTTTTGTCTCTTTAATCATTGCGGCTTTTGGTATGCCTGCAGCTTTTGCAAAGTGGTACTTCTCACTCTGCATGGTTATCCCACCAAAACCACAACAAGCATTCGGGTCTTGCATCTCTACGACATTATAATTTTGCTTGATTAAGTTTCTCGGCTCTTCGTGAATACCTTGCATTTTTCTTGCATGGCAAGGGTCATGGTAGGTTACAAGTCGACTATCTTTCTCTTTTGTTGCTAAGATTTTATCTAGGTCTGTGTGATTGTGGAGCCACTCCGTCGCCATAAAAATCTTACGACTCATACTCTGCGCACGTGCCTTCCAAGCAGGGTCATCATGAAAATAGTGTTCATAATCAATCTTGAGCATCGCTGAACACGTCGCCTCTGGGACAATGACTGCTTCCACATCTTTTGCAAAACTCTCAAAATAAGCGATGTTATGTTTTGCATTCGCATCTACGGTGTCAAAATCTCCTGTAAAATAGGCAGGAGCAGAACAGCATTTTTGGTCATGTGCTAAAAAGGCATCTATGCCTAAAGTCTCAAGAATCTCCAAAAGTGATTCTCCTACTTCCTTATAATTATAGTTTGCTAGACATCCTATAAAAACGGCAACTTTTCGCTTTCCACCATTATCTATTGTCTCTTCTTTATGAGAGTTTAAAAAGGAAGTTTTGCTTAAACTCGGTAAAGTTCTGTCAGTTTTCAAGAGTGGTGTTGAGAAGCGAACATTCATAGAATTTGTCTCTTCTTGTATCTTAAAACCACAAGTTTGAAAGGTATAACCCAGCTTAAATGCAAGGTCATTGAGCCAACGGTGGCGAAGGAGTGTAAAGAAGGTTTTTTTATACCAAGCGATACCAAATTTTTGCGCAATGTCATTTCTCACCTGCTCAATAATCATATCTGTTGGCAGAGATTTTGGACAAACATCGACACAGTTTGTACATAAAAAGCAAGACTCAAAAATATCTTTTGCCGTCTTGTCAAGCTCCAAATTACCGCGTTTATAAGCCCCTAAAAGGTCTATAAATCCACGAGGACTTGTAACCTCATCGGCATTGACATTATGAATCGTACAAACAGGAATACACTTTCCACATTTTACACAATCATCAGCAATCGTCTCAAAACTAAATATATCTTCTAATTTTTTATCCATTTTATACCGTTTTTGAAAAAGTCTTTTTACTACCTGCATGTTGGTGCATATATGCATCAAATGCCATGGCAATATTTCTTATGAGCAGTGTTCCTGTTTGTGAACACTCTATGCTTGTCTCAGTGATTGTTATCAAATCATCCGCTGCAAAAGCTTGCAGTTCTTTGATTGCATCTGCGAAGTATACTTTAAATTCTACATCAAAAAGCTTGTTAAATCTTTTGATGTCAAGCTTAAAGTTACTCATAAGTTCCATGATGACATACTGTCTGATTAGGTCATCATCATGAAGTACAACACCGCGTTCAAAAGGGAGTTTGCCAGCATCTATTGCCGCTTCATACTCGCCCATTACTTTAAAATTTTGATTATAACTATCTTTACCCTCGCCTATAGAAGTCAGTCCCACTCCGATTAGGTCTGCACCACCTTTAGTAGTATAGCCTTGAAAGTTTCTATGGAGTTCCCCTTTTTCTATTGCCTTAAAGAGTTCATCTTCTGGTTTTGCAAAGTGATCCATGCCTATCATTTTATAGCCATTTTTTGTTAAAAAGTCGATAGTGTACTGCATGATTTGGAGTTTTACATCAGGTGTTGGCAGAGTTGTTTCATCAATCTTACGCATTGTTTTTTTGAGCCATGGCACATGGGCATAGTTAAAGACAGCAAATCTATCTGGCTGAAGTGTCAAAGCAAGTGCCAAAGTTTCTTTAAAGGTCTCAAGTGTTTGGTAAGGTAAACCATAAATGAGGTCAGTATTGACTGAATGCATATGGTATTTTCGTGCTAAATCCATTGCATTTTTCGTTACTTCATAAGGTTGTACACGGTGAACAGCTACTTGCACTTTCTCATTGAAATCTTGCAGTCCAAAACTCACACGGTTAAAACCTGCTTCATTCATTACCTTCATTTGGTCTTCATTAATATGGCGAGGGTCTATTTCACAAGAGATTTCAGCATCTTTGACAAAGTTAGGAAAGTAAGACTTTATCTCATCAATAATAATTTTAAGTTGTGCTGCTGAGAAAAATGTTGGTGTTCCTCCACCAAAATGCATTTGAATGACCTCGCGTTTCATATCGAGGTGTTTGGAAAGAATCTTCAACTCGCGTTTAAGATACTCAATATAACGCAACATTTTGTCCTCTTTTGAGGTAAAGACAACACTACAACCACAGAAATAACACGCATTTTTACAAAAAGGAAGGTGAAAATAGAGACTCAAAGGACGCGAACTATCCTGTGTTTGAAGCTTTTTAATATATGTATCATAGCCATAATCCTCACTAAATTCTAAGGCAGTAGGGTAAGAAGTATAACGCGGTCCTGGTTTTGAGTACTTTGTAAATTTTGCGAAATCAAGCATAATAATCCATCTCTTTTAATTTGAATACTGCGATTATCTCTAAAATGTGTTTAAAAAGTGTTGAGTTCTCTATTTTAAGCTATTAAGTTATATAATTAAATTAAAAAAAAGATGATAAGAAAAACCCTTAAAAAAACAACAAAAAGTGAAAAACTCAAAGCCTTTATAAAAAAAGCAAAAATACCTCGTGAATTTTTAGCTGCAAATCGTAAAATGATTACTCGTGGTGTGGTGCTTGGCATCTTTATTGCCTTTATTCCTATGCCCATGCAGATGGCGGCAGTACTTCTTTTTATGCCTCTTTTTCGATTCAATGTTCCTATCGCCCTTGCGATGTGCTGGCTTTCAAATCCTATCACCATGCCACCAATGTACTACATAGAGTATGAGCTAGGTTCTTTTCTTTTAGGGATTTCTCCACAACCTGTAGAACTTACTTTAGAGTGGTTTTCTAACAATATGGATGCCATTTTCATTCCACTCTATTTTGGTACACTTGTCTTTTCTGTTGTCGGTTCTATTAGTTCTTATTTTATCGTCACTTATTTTTGGAAAGTTTCAGCCTGTAGAGACAAGAAAAAACATCCCAAACATCGATAAAGTAACACATTTTTTCAAATGAAACTTTTTTATAGATATTTCAACTTTTTCTATTTATAAAAAAGTTATAATGTAATCATGATAACAAAGCATGCTACAGAACAAACCGCCATCTTTTTTAGTGTTGTAAAATGGGTATTTTTATCTTCTATTGTTGGTGTTCTTATTGGGATTGTCGTTTCAATCTTTTTAAAGACCATTGCACTTGCAGAACTCCATCAGAGTGATGTCCCTTTTCATTATTACTATTTACTTCCCATTGTCCTTGTTTTTACTGTCTGGTTTGTGAAAACTTTTGCTCCTAATGCCGAAGGTCATGGAACTGAAAAAGTCATCGAAGCTGTTCATAAAAGAAATGGTAAGATAGACATTGCTGTTATTCCTGTAAAACTTTTTGCAACAGTACTTACAATTTTTGCAGGGGGTTCGGTCGGTAAAGAGGGACCGGGTGCGCAGATTGGTGCGGGGACTGCTTCTTTTATCGCTACTACTTTAAAATTTCGTAAAGAAGATAGAAAGAAGCTTGTCATTTGTGGGATTAGTGCAGGTTTTGCCTCTGTTTTTGGTACACCTATTGCCGGTGCTATTTTTGGAGTTGAAGTCCTTATCATTGGTGTCATTATGTATGATGTGTTGCTTCCTTCTTTCATTGCTGGATTTGCTGCATTTACTACCACTCAATTTTTAGGAGTCGAGTACACCTACTTTGATGTGCGTTTCTATCAATCAATCGCACTTGATATTCCACTTATCTTACAAGTGATTGTAGCTGGAGTTTTTTTTGGCATAGTGTCAGATATACTTGTTACTACACTCACAGCAAGTTCTAAAAAGATAAAAAGCCTCTCTTATAGTCCCTATACCAAAGCCTTTGTAGGTGGTAGTGTTTTAGTTGTACTTACACTTATCTTTGGAGAACAATTTTTAGGCTTAGGAATGACGACGATACAAGATGCTCTCAGTCCCAACAGTGACCTTTCCAATGATTTACCTTGGTACACTTTTTTACTCAAAACCATTTTTACTTCTATTACACTCGGAGTTGGTGGGAGTGGAGGCATTATTACACCTGTTTTTTATGTAGGGGCTACGAGTGGAAATTTATTTGGACATATGATAGGCAGTGAACACATTGCACTTTTTGCAGCTCTTGGCTTTGTGAGTGTGCTTTCAGGAGCGGCCAATGCTCCCATCGCAGCAACGATTATGGCAGTGGAGCTTTTTGGTTTAGAAATAGCACATTATGCAGCTTTAAGTGCTGTCATTAGCTTCTTACTCACGGGACATAAAAGTGTTTTTAACTCTCAAAAACTTGGTATGAAAAAGTCAGGTGCCCTCAGTATCCACATGGGTGAAGATATAGACAGTGCCGATGTAGCACTTGAAGATAAAGAAGCTACTAGACTCAAAAGTATACAAGAGAGACTTCAGAAAAAGGCTAAAGAACTCTATACGAAGAAAAATGCTCGAAAGAAGAAATAAGCTTCAGTAAAAATTCTTATGCTTTTTGGTCTAAAACAGAGTAGCCTAGTCTCGCCATCTCTTTGTCTACCATTTCAGTTGCAGCTTGCATAGTTTTTTTTGAAATATCTGGTACTTTATCTCCTAACATTTTTTCAGCTTCGCTAAACCCTTTAAGCATCCCTTCACGTCCAGCACGGAGTAAATCTTCATCTCCATTTGCACCCGCTATCACAAACTGAGCAATTCTTTCACTTGTTTGCTTGATACCAAAAATGCCATCATTACTCACAAGCTTTTCTGCTTCTTTTGAAGAAAGTTGTGCGATTGGTTTACCCTCGTACCCAATATCTTTAAGAAAACTTTGAAATCCTTTATACTCTTGTTCAAAACTTTTAGACTGATTTTGTGTTGCACTCTGTACACCAGTCGAGTCAAAAGCAAATTTTTGAGTGTTTGATGCTAACTCTGCTTTTATATCTTTGAGTTCATCTTTTGTCAATTTTTCAGTATAAATAGATTTTATGTTTGATGATTGTTGTGCTTGACCAAGTATCGGTGCAGTATTTGATGTAATTTGCATGATATATCCTTTAAATATGTTACTTATATATCGACATATTAAAAGAATTTATAAATTATTTGGTAAATTAAATTTTTTAAGGTATACTTATGCCGATGAAAAGATGAGGCTCGAGTTCATCTTTAGTGTGTGATATACAAACTTTGTACGTAAAACCCTAAAGACTCTCCAAATTTTAGACTCCACTTCTTGATTGAAGTGATATTATACACAAGGCTTACTAATGGCAGATTTATTAGACGGTACAGTTAAATGGTTTAACGAAGAAAAAGGTTATGGTTTCATAGCACAAGACAACGGACAAAGTGACGTATTCGTACACTTTCGTCAAGTTAACAACCCAGGACACGGTCGTGTTTCTTTAAATGAAGGTCAAAAAGTGACTTATACAATCGGTGAAGGTCAAAAAGGCCCACAAGCTGAGAACGTAACACCACTTTAGTCCTCTCTTAAGCCCCTTTTTGGGGTTTAATCTACAAAAACTCTCTTTCTAAAATCGCATACATTCTAAAGCAATTTCTAACTCTTCATTTGTTTCTATAGTCAAAGTTTTCATACTCTTCAAAATTTTATTATCTAAAATTTTCTCTCGTACAATGTTTGAGTGTTCCCCAATACCCCCACTAAAGATGATAGCATCTACATCTTCTAAAAGAATCATATATGAACCTATATACTTTTGTATACGTCTTACCATCATATCAAGTGCAAGTTTTGCTGTGTCGTCACTACGTTTGAGTATCTCTCGCACATCATTTTCTTGGCATATTCCTAAGAGTCCAGAGTGATGATTGAGCAAATCATTGACATATTCAACACTCATTTGTAACTCTTTTTGTAGATAGAGAACTATAGCTGGGTCTATATCGCCACTTCGGGTTCCCATAATCAGCCCTTCTAAGGGAGTAAATCCCATAGAAGTATCTATACTTTTTCCATTTTTAATGGCACAAACACTCGCACCATTGCCTAAATGTAGTGAGATAACAGTTGTCTCCTCTACTTTTTTTCCTAAAAGTCGTGCTGCTTCTTTAGATAAATAAGCATGAGAAGTACCATGAAAACCATATCTTCGTATGTGGTTTTTTTCATAAAGTTCCATCGGTAAAGCATACAAATAAGCCTCTTTTTGCATTGTTGTATGAAAAGCCGTATCAAACACTGCAATCTGGGGTACATTTGGAGCCATAGCTCGTGCTACTTCAATCCCTACAACATTTGCTGGATTATGCAAGGGAGCAAGAAGTGCTAACTTTTCTATGTTTTGCACGACCTCATCATTTATCAAGGTTGCTTTTTTATAGCGTTCTCCACCATGAACCACTCGATGTCCAATCATATCAAGCGCTTTAAAATCAAGCGCTAAACTTTTTAAAGCATCACTATGGTTTGAAAAGTTAGCACCCTCTTCTCCAATATGTTCTACCAAAAAAGAGACGGGTTCACACACTCTTTGCATATCAAATATTTTCACTTTTAAGGACGAACTTCCTGCATTTATCACGGCGATTTTCATTTCTCATCTCCTGCTTGAAT
>JALUWV010000072.1 GCA_027019335.1 Sulfurimonas sp.
GTAGTCTTTGATTGCTTCATCTAGTCCTATCTCTAAAGCTATCTCCATAATCTCCAAAAGGTCGTCTTTTGAGATTTCTTCTTTGATTTCTTGGAATGTTGGGTAAGTCATTTTTTAGCCTTTTTATATGTTATTTGTCTTATTTATGTTGTAAGTATATCATTTTGATATTTTAAAGTCAAGCATATTTATGTAATATTTATATCAATATTTAAACTTATGATATAATTCGTGCATATTTGATACAAAAAGGAAATAGTATGAATTTAGATGAATTTAAACAACTACTAAAAAAAGCAGGTTTTAGCAAAAAAACTTTTAGTGAAGATACTCAAATATCTTTATCTACTGTTAATGGGTGGGGCTCTGCAAATAAACCAGCTGTCCCATTTTGGGTAGAAAAATATCTAACCCTCTACATAGAAAACAAAGACTGCAAAGAGTTAAAAGAGATTATTAAAGAGAATGTTTGTAAAGAGTAGTCACTATTTTTATGCCCTCTAATTATTGGCTCCCCATTTTATCGACACAAAAAGATTGTTAAGGGTGTCGCCATTTTTTCGACACCTCCAAAAGCATATTTTGTTGAGTTGGTAAGTTTCTATCGTTTGACCTTTGTTGTTATGCACGGTCGCTACTTTTTCGACCGTGCAAAAACTAGGTTATAGTTTGGTTTATGGATTATTAAGTCTTGTCGTTTCGTCAATTCTTTGTATGTCGTTTCGTCTTGTGGATTTCACTAGACTTGCTTTGTGGTTTGGTTTATCTTTGGTTTCGGTTTGGTTATGGTTTGGTTTATGGATTATTGACTTTAATGTAGCTTATACGAGTTTTCAGCAGCTAATAAAAATTACCATTGACATTCATGTCATTCGTTAAATTTACTATTATGCACTAAGTAGTACTTAGGACACCATTACAATTGGTAACCTCATCTCAATAGCTGTTCCGTTTCTTGTTTCGCCCTTTGGGGGAGTACAGTTTCCACCTTTGGGGGTTTCTTGTTTCGCCCTTTGGTCGTTTCTTGTTTCGCCCTTTGGTCGTTTCTTGTTTCGCCCTTTGGGCAGGTACGGCATATTAGGAGCATTCCCCTATTATAAAAAGTTTAGAGTAGATTAATCTAAGTTAGATTATAATTTCACTATCAAAGCTTGGTCGCTTTGTGTATGTAAGTAAAGTCTGGTAACAAAATCTTGCAGCAATTAAGCCTTATCTCTTCATTGAGGTAGGGCTTTTTTTTTGGTTTTATGGTTGGGTTATGTGGGTTAGATTACTGCAGGGCTTTAAAATGTTACCAGACTTTTTAAATTTGCATACTGTGGGCTATCTGTTAATAGCAACTATTTATTTGATTTTTGCTTTAAAACAGTAACCAACACCTAAGAGACTAACCACCTCTTAGGCTTCTTCAAATATACCTCTCACACTTCCATATCTACCCATAAAAGCACTAAAAGAGTTTTGATGTAGCATTATTCACTTTTTACTCAAAGGGCTTTAAGTCTCATAAAAATCTTCTATGCTTAGGTTATTTGTGCTATTTACTTGCGTGTTTACGGTTACATCTGTTTTGCTCGCTTGTGGATTTGCT
>JALUWV010000073.1 GCA_027019335.1 Sulfurimonas sp.
TCTCTCTTTTGTTATAATGTCGCAATTATAGCCAAAGAGGACTTTATTTGTTTGATAAACTCATAGATACACTAAATAATGATACATTTATTACCCTAGAAACGACCCCATCTCACTCTGCAAAATTTTCGCCTATCATCGAAAAGATTGCCGACTTAGAACTTGACAAATATGTCAATGGATTTTCTACAACAGATAATCCACTTGCAAAACTCAAGTACAATGCACTTTTTGCTGCAAAAATGTTACAAGAACGCTTTGATAAACCCGTCATTGCCACGATGAGTATGCGCGACCGCAACAAAATTGCCCTCCAATCAGACTTGCTTGGTGCAAATGAAGTCGATGTACGAGCCATCTTAGCACTGACTGGCGACCCCGCTACCATGAGTGACCAGCCTCATACAAAAGGTGTTTTTGAAGGCGATAGTTCGCTTTTACTCGACATCATCTCTGCATTTAATGCAGGAATGGACTACGCAGGAAAACCTTTAGGCATGGAGCCTGAACACATCAGCCCTTTTGCTGTCATCAACTCCTATGCTAAAAACCCAAAAACACTGCAAAAGAAGATACAAAAAAAGATAAAGCATGGAGCTGTAGGCATCATCACACAACCTGTCTATGATTTGGAAAATGCAAAACTTCTCCTACAAATGAAAGAGGATGCCAATCGGGCTTGTTGTCCTGACAAGAAAAAAGCAGAACTTATTTTTGGTATTTTTCCCATCACAAAACTCCGCACTGCACAGTTTTTATCTGCCCATGTTCCCGGTATTAATGTGCCTGACATTTGGATAGAAAAACTTAGAATCGCTCATGAAAATGGGGGTGCAGACGAAGAGTATAAAGTTGGATTTGAACTAAGTAAAAACCTCTTTGAAGAGCTTAAAACTTTTCACCCTAAAATCCACCTTATGACAGCCAACCAATTTAACATAGCAAAAGAATTACTACAATAAAGGGAAAATATGATTGATTTAAAACTTCTACAAAAAGATTTCGAAACTATGAGCAAAAAGCTCCAAAGAAAAGGTGTTGATGTAGCACTATTAGAACAACTCAAAGTGAAAAATGAAGCACTCAAAATAGCAAAAGCAGCTTTTGAAACCCTTCAAGCCGCACAAAATGCCATGAGTAAAGAGTTTGGTGTTTATAAACGCGAAGGTAAAGACATCACAGAATTAAAAGCAAGAGTCGATGCCAATAAAATCAAAGTAGCCGAAGCTATAGAAGTCCAACGCGATGCACAAGAAGCACTTGAGACGATGGCTATGGCGATTCCTAATGTTCCTGATGATAGTGTGCCAGATGGTGCCGATGAAGCAGATAATGTTGAACTCAAAAAAGTACTAACTCCTCGTGAATTTACTTTTACTCCCAAAGAACACTGGGAACTGGCAGAAGAAAATGGCTGGATAGATTTTGAACGCGGTGTCAAACTCGCTACAAGTCGTTTTTCAGTAAGCTTTGGAATGGGAGCGAGACTTGAACGCGCACTTATAAACTTCATGCTTGATTTTAACCGTGAACGCGGGTTTGACGAGGTAAGTGTCCCTGCCCTTGTAAACCGTACAGCTCTTGAAGGTACTGGACAGCTTCCAAAATTTGAAGAAGATTTATATAAAATGGATGGGCAAGAACTTTTCCTCATCCCAACCGCTGAAGTCCCTGTAACCAATCTCTACCAAGATGAGATTTTATCTGCCGATGAACTTCCAAAACGGATGACTGCTTATACTTCTTGCTTTAGAAAAGAAGCAGGTGCAGCAGGACGCGACACACGCGGTATGATACGACAACACCAGTTTCATAAAGTTGAACTTGTAGCTATCACGACACCACAAACAAGCGAAATTATGTTTGAGCAAATGGTGAACTGTGCTTCAGATATTTTAACAGCACTCGAACTACCACATAGACTTGTCAACTTATGTACAGGAGATTTAGGATTTTCAGCAGCACATACAACAGACATCGAAGTGTGGCTCCCAGGACAAAACCAGTACCGTGAAATCTCTTCTATCTCTAACACAAGAGAGTTCCAAGCAAGACGCGCAAAAATCCGTTATAAAAATGGCAAGAAAAACGAGATGGTAAATACCCTCAATGGAAGTTCTTTAGCTGTTGGACGTACCCTTGTTGCCATTATGGAAAACTACCAAAACGAAGATGGAAGTATAGATATTCCTGAAGTTTTAAAACCTTATTTAGGGATGTAATTTGTTAGACGGAAAAAAAAGAGCAAACTTAAAACACGGAATGAGTGTCGCCATAGTCCTCAAACAAGACCAAGATACAGGATACCTTACAGATGGGATTATCCGTGATATACTTACCAACTCGCCTACTCATCCCCATGGTATCAAAGTACGACTGATGAGTGGTGAAGTTGGTCGAGTGAAAGAGGTTTATTAAAATGCAAAACCCTTTTGAAACTGGTCATATCCGCAACTACATTCTATTTTATGTAAGTGTAGTGCTTATTATGATTTTATTTTTCTTTGCAAGTTCCCTTTTTAACGATAAAGCAGTCATAGAAAAAAAAGTTTTTAATACCACCATACAAAAAAGTCTTACACAAGAGGCAAATGAAACTATACAACAAACCGAGAGTAATCCTTTTAAACTTAAACTTTTAAAAAAGGCGTATTAGTTTACTCTTTGTGTGTCACAATGTAGAGTTGTTCATGTCCTAGACGTTTTAAAATATCCATAACACTCACAAAGTCTTGAAACTTAGATGCTTTATCACTTCGTAGGACAACGGTTTGCTTTTTTGAAATTGTTGCCAACTTTGCTTCTAAGGTTTTCAAATCCACTTTTTCTTTCTCATAATAGAGTTCACCATTCGCTCGCACATAAACAGTAATCTCTTTTTGTGTCTCTTTTGTCTCTTTTGTCTTAGAATTTGGTAAATCCACAGGAATGACTCCTTGCTTTATGAAAGTAGCCGTTGTAAGTACCATCACTAAAAGTACTAACATTATATCTATAAAAGGAATGACATTGATAGTGTCAAATCTTTTGTGTGTTTTTTTACACTTTGACATTAGTCTCTTTCTCTCTCTCTTGTGCAACATCAAATTTTGTTAAAATTCGCTCTACTTTTCTGAGTGAAATAGTATAAAAGACAATAGCTGGCATCGCAACAACCAATCCCATTGCCGTTGCTTTGAGTGCGAGTGCAAGTCCAACCATTATCTGTTTTGCATCGACAGTACCAACATCACCCATACTGTAAAATGTTATCATAATTCCCACCACAGTTCCCAAAAGTCCTACATAAGGAGCATTTGTTCCTATCGCACTAATGACACTGATATTATCTGTCAAATCTAGTTCTAAACTATCACGATGGGCATAATCTTCTATGCGAACACTTTTGTAAAATATCATACGCTCTATAAAAAGCCATAGTGTCACAATGCTCATCAGCGCGAGAATGCCCATAACCCCATAATCAAGTGCTTGTTCAGCATATTTTAGTATTGTTTCTTGCATATTCTTCCCTATTTATTTTTAAAATTTAATTTTACAGTTGTACCCGTATTTAGCTGAGATACAAAACTAAGTTCTATGGAGTGCGTATCACAATAATGTTTTACCATAGTAAGTCCTATGCCAAAACCTTGCATGGTTTGATCAGCTTGGTAATATCTATCAAAGATATGCACAAGGGCGACCTCATCCATCCCTATTCCGAAATCTTGTATACTTAAAATTTTATTTTTGAGTTGTATTTCTATGGTTTTAGAATTTTGAGAGTATTTTACCCCATTATCAACAATATTGTCAATAACCTTCGCCAATCCCTTTTTATCTCCATATATTTCTAAAGCTTCGACCGTGACATTCATTTTTATGTTGGGATAAACATTTTGCAAAAAAGCAACTCTTTCTAAGACTAATTTATCAACAAAAAAAGACTCCTTTACCTCATTTTTACTCTGCATATTTATCATATATTCTAGCTCATGATAGCGTTCTTGTAGCATATCACATGCCGTATGAATCCGTGCTACTCTTCGCAAGGTTTTTTCATCCTGAGCCGTTTTTTGAAGCATAGTAATATTGGTCAAGATAGTACTGATGGGTAAATTGAGTTCATGCAAAGTCTCTTTAGACAAGGCTTGTAAGTTACGTGTGTATTCTACTAAGGGGTCAAGGGCTAGCTTAGAGATAAAAATACCAGAAATAGTAATAAAAAGGAGTAAAAAAGCAGCTAAAATATAAAAATTATCTACACCGACAATAGCAATCTCATAATAAAAAAGTGTAAGAAAGGCAACAACTGAAACAACATAGTAAATGAAAATATTGACTCGAAGATTAAAAAACAAGTTTATACCCTATCCCTCTAATATTTTCTATTTTCACCGCTGGAAGCAATTGCTTTAATCGGTTAATATAAACACGGATTGCCCCTTCACTCCCACCATCACTTGCACTCCATAGTTCTGCTAAAATAAACTCTTTTGTGACATTTTGATTAGGATTATTGAGTAAAATCACTAAAAGTTCGTACTCTTTTTTTGACAATTCCAAAACCTGTTCTTGATAACTTATGGACTTATGCTGTGCATCATGTTTAAAATGCCCTATCTTTTCACTCACATTTTTTCTACTTCTTTTTAGAAGTGCTTCTAAACGCAAGAGAAGTTCATCAGAATCAAAAGGCTTTGTGAGATAATCATCACACCCACTCAAAAAACTTTTTTTCAACATTGCTTTATCTGTATGCGAAGTTAAAAAGATGGCGGGTGTTGTGTCATCTGCATTTCGTAAGGCACTCAAGAGTGAGACCCCATCAAGCAGAGGCACATTAATATCTAAAAGGTACAAATCATACTGATTACAAAAAGTAGCATCAAGAGCATCTTTACCATTTAAAAACAGGGAAACTTGATACCCTGCATCTTCGAGTAAATCGACAAGTGTCTCTCCAAAGAGAACATCATCTTCAAGTAAAAGAAGTTTACTCGACACTCTCTATCGCCCAGTTGAGAGTCTCGCCTGCATACATTGGCACCACACCACTATAGTTTGCAGGTACTTCAAAGGGACGCTTTTCTAAAATGATTTCTTTAAATTCAGGACAAATTCCATAGATATTTTGTGCATTATCACTGATAAAAGCTTGTAAATTTTCAAGTTTATCATACTGCTCAAATACCTCACATAAAAGTTGTAAAGAGATAGGAGCGGTGAAAACACCCGCTGCACAGCCACAAGACTCTTTTTTATGTTGTGGATGGGGTGCAGAATCTGAACCAAACATCACTTTTGGATGTGCTTCGAGAGCAACATTTAAGAGTGCATCCAAATCTTCTGGTCGTTTTGCAATAGGCTTACAAAAGAGGTGCGGTTGCATCATCCCACCGACAACATCATCGAGTGTTAAAAGCAAATGATGGACAGTTATGGTTGCATAAAGATTTTCGTACTTATCAAGCATAGCAACTGCTTCTTTTGTTGTAATATGCTCCATAACAATTTTAAGTTTTGGAAAAGATGTTGCAAGAAGTTCATAAATAGACATAAACTCTGCTTCTCTATCCATCACAAAACCATCTGTTTCACCATGAACACATAAAGGAATCCCCATGTCACTCATCGTTTGCAATGTTGGTCGCATCTCTTCTATATCAAAAGAGCTTACTCCACCCTCAGAGTTCGTTGTAATTCCTGCTGGGTATAGTTTAATAGCCATAATTTCATCAGCCACTGACTCCAAAAATGCTTTATCATAATTTTTATAAAATAGTGTCATATATGGCTCAAAATAATCATTTGGAACGGCTGCCATAATGCGTTCTTTATAAGCGATAACATCTTCGAGTGTATTGACAGGGGGTACAAGATTTGGCATAACAAGCGCACCGCTGTATGAGTAAGCACTTAAAGGCGCTACATTTTCAAGCATAACGCCATCTCGTAAGTGTAAGTGCATATCTAATGGCATTAAAAGTGTGTGAGTTTTCATAAAATTCCTTCTGTTTTCTTTAGAAATTATAGCGAAATTATGTAATCTTAAAAAATTCATGTATAATAGTATTAAGAAATCTAATAGAGGTAGAGCTATGAATAAACGGACGAAGTTACTCTTTTTTAGTATTGTTGTTATATTTTTTATGGGTATAACTGCTCTGTCCTTTGCTTCCTTTTTTGATAAACCAAAAGAAAAACCGCTGACACTTTTGGAAAAAATCAAGCAAAAAAAACATTTAGATGTTGTCATTTTAAACTCTCCTACTACATATTATATTGGAAATGATGAAAAAGTAGGTTTTGAGTATGACCTCATTGCTGCATTTGCTAAACACATAGGTGTTGACCTCAACCTAAGTGTCGTTTATACGGTGAATGATGTTCTTGAAAAAAGCCGACAAGGTATCGGTGATATTACTGTTGCGGGTCTTTCTAAAACAGACGAAAGAATGAAAGAGTTCAAATTTGGTCCTATTTACTATAGTGTGCAAGAACAACTCATCTGTAGCTCCCAACTTATACGCGAAGGAAAATTTCCAAAAAAACTGCAAGACCTGAAAAAGCTTTCTATTATAGTTGGAAAAGAGACGAGTTATGAAGCAACCTTAAACAAAATCAAAAAACAGATTAAAGGATTTGATTTTAATACAACCTTAGAGTACTCCAATGAGCAACTGTTGAGTATGACCCAAGCCAGAAAAATAGATTGTACTGTTGCTGATTCAAACATCTTTATGATTAGTCAAAGATACTATCCCAAACTCAACCGTGCCATCGTTTTAAGTAAAAACAGATATCTTGCATGGATTATTCGAAAGGGAGATGACTCCTTAAATGAAGCACTCTATAAATGGCTCAATGTTTTTGAATACTCTGGCAAAATGCAAGAACTCAAAGGAAGATACTTTACTTTTTTATCTCTTTTTGATTATTATGATACTTCGATGTTTTATACACGTCTCCAAAAACGTTTCCCCCGTTATAAAAAGTATTTTGTAGCAGCTGGCAAAAAATATAATATCCCTTGGATTATTTTAGCAGCAGTCTCCTACCAAGAATCGCATTGGAATCCAAAAGCTACAAGTTATACGGGTGTTCGCGGGATGATGATGCTTACAAGCAATACAGCGAGATTACTACGGGTTAAAAATAGGCTCGATGTAAAACAGAGTATCTTTGGTGGAGCAAAGTACCTCAACACGCTCGATAAAAAACTTCCAAAAGAGATACAAGGAGTGAACCGATGGGCGTTTATTTTAGCCTCATATAATATCGGTTATGGGCATATCCTCGATGCACAAACCCTTGCAAGAAAACTCAATAAAAATCCTAATTCTTGGACAGAAATTAAAAAAATTCTTCCTCTTTTAGAACAAAAAAAGTACTTCCGACATCTGAAATATGGCTATGCAAGAGGGAGTGAACCTGTCCATTATGTAGATGCCATTCAAAACTACTATGATATTTTAGTTAAAAATGAGATACAAAAAGAGTTACAAGAAAAGAAGAAAAAAGAACAAGCCCTCTTACATGAAAAAGAGATGAAAAATGCAAATCTCAAACTACTCACAAAGAAAAAAGTGTGGATAGGCTACATTGACCTTACACAAAAGAGAAAGTATAGAAGAAATGTAAAAGAAACCCTCTCTCTTGATCCAAAAAAAGATTGGCTACTCCTCTTTGGTCCAGGAAGTATCACCCTCGAAGTAAACCATCATATTAAAAAATTTACTTCCAAAAGATTCAATATGCGGTTTAAATACATTCATGGTCAGTTTAAAAAAATCGAGATTAATGAATTTAAAAGACTCAATCACGGGAAAAAATGGTGAAATTATTTCAATAAACCCAATCCAATTTTGCCTTTATCTCTATCAACGGAAAGCACCTGTATTTGCGGAAGGTATTGGTTGATTGAGAGCAGTTCTAATGGATGAGATATTCTTTTTTCACTCATTTTAGAGATATGAATCATCCCATCATTTTTCAGCCCAATATCCACAAATGCCCCAAAATCCGTAATATTTCTTACAACTCCTGAGATGATACTTCCCTCTTGTAAGTGAGAAATATCTCGCATCCCTTTTTGAAAAGGAATTGCTTCTAACTCTGTTCTTGGGTCAAACCCAGGTTTTTTGAGTTCTAGCACAATGTCTTTAAGAGTTGCCTCTCCTACATTCAACTCTTTTGCTAATGTAGAAGTATTGATTGTTTGCATATTCAGTTTTTGTACTTTTTTGGCCACCTCAAAACTCTCTGGGTGAATACCACTGTTATCCAATGGATTTTTTGCATCTTTTATACGAATAAATCCTGCTGCTTGCTCATACGCTTTTTTTCCTAAACCCTTCACACACAGAAGTTCACTCTTTTTTTGGAAATTACCATGCTCTTCTCTGTAATCAATAATATTTTTTGCAATTCTTTCACCGATTCCAGCGACATGAGAGAGTAAAGAGAAGGATGCAGAGTTTATATCTACTCCAATACGGTTCACAATATCTTCTGTGACATCATCGAGCCTTTTTTGGAGAAGTTTTTGGTTGACATCATGTTGATACTGTCCAATCCCTAAAGATTTTGGGTCAATCTTTACAAAAGTAGCAAGAGGGTCTCTCACTCTTTGTGCAATGGAGATAGCGCCGCGAATGGTTACATCCAGTTGCGGATACTCTTCTTGGGCTATTTTTGAAGCAGAATACACAGAGGCTCCAGCTTCTGAGACAACTGTATAGCTGATATCTATACCTTCTTTAGCATTGAGTGTCGCAAAAAACTCTTGTGTCTCTTGAGAGCCAGTTCCATTGCCTATAGCGACCCCTTGTATCTGATACTTTTTTATAAGTCTTAGTACCTCTTTCTTAGAATCTTCATACGCTTTTTTCGGTGATGTAGGATAGATGACTGCTGAGTCAAGATAGTGAGCATTTGTGTCAATCACAGCAAGTTTACAGCCACTTACAAATGCAGGGTCTACACCTAAAAGTACCTTTTTACTCACAGGTGGTGTCATAAGAAGTTGTGAGAGATTTTTTCCAAACGTACCGATAGCTACACTATCCGCTTTCTCTTTGAGTTGCTTGTGAACTTCTCTTTCTATAGAGGGGAGCAAGAGCCGTTTGAGACCATCTTTATAAGCTTCTAAGAGAAACTCTTTTGAACTTGAAGCATTACGAGGAATTTTATACTGTTTTATATTTTCTTCAACTCTTTGCATATCTATGGTAATCTTCACCGTAAGTTCTTTCTCTTTTACTGCTCGCATTATTGCAAGATATCTATGAGAAGGAATATAAGCTATCTTTTGTGATTCATTTGCCAGATTTTTATAGGTACCATTACTTTGGAATTTTTTTGTGG
>JALUWV010000074.1 GCA_027019335.1 Sulfurimonas sp.
AAGTTTTTTGTTAATTTTGAGTAAAAGAAAATTTAGCTATAATTCGCCACTTTTTACACCTATACAACTAAGGATAATTTATGTTTGATACTCTTACCGAATCGTTTACGAGTGCGATTAATAAAATTCGTTTTTACGATGATGAAAAAGCGCTTACAAAGGCATTGAATGAACTCAAAAAAAATCTTTTAAGAGCAGATGTTAATCATAAAGTTGTGAAAGAACTCATTCAAAAAGTTGAATTAGAGACAAAAGCAAAAGGGATAGGGAAAGACCAGTTCCTAGAAGCAATGCGAGTAGCCCTCAATGAACTTTTAGAAATAGGTGGCAGTAAAGGTTTTGTTTTTGCTCCAAATCCACCTACAGTTATTTTGATGACAGGTTTGCAAGGTTCAGGAAAAACAACTACCACAGGAAAACTAGCAACATACTTAAAAAATAAGCAAAAAAAAGTACTTATAGTGGCTGCCGATTTACAGCGTTTAGCAGCCGTAGAGCAACTTCGCCAAATTTCTGCACAAATTGATGTAGAACTCTATGAAGATGAAGCAACAAAAAATCCAGTAGAAGTCGTGACTGCCGCTTTAAAAAAAGCAAGTACAAATATTTATGATGTTGTGCTTATAGATACTGCAGGGCGTTTAGCGATTGATGATGCTTTGATGGATGAACTTGAAGCTGTCAAAAAAGCAGCAAATCCTAGTGAGATATTTTATGTTGCAGACTCTTTAACAGGTCAAGATGCCATTAGAACAGCCACAACTTTTAAAGAAAAAATCGGTATTGACGGTGTCATCCTCTCAAAATATGATGGGGATTCAAAAGGTGGTGTTGCTCTTGGACTCTCATCACAAGTCAAAGTACCCTTGCGTTTCATCGGACATGGTGAAAAAATGGAAGACCTTGAGGTTTTTATCCCTGAGCGAATTGTCAATCGTTTAATGGGCTATGGAGATGTCGAAGGACTTGCTGAAAAAACAGCCAATGTCATCGATGAAAAAACTGCAAAACGTCTCACACAGAAAATCAAAAAAGGAAAGTTTAACTTTAATGACTTTTTAGAACAGATGGAATCAATGAAAAAGATGGGTTCTATGAGTTCTATCATGGGTATGATACCAGGTATGAGTGGGATGAGTAAGGCGATTAAAGATTTTGATTTTGAAAACTCTAGTGAACTTAAAAATATTAAAGCAATGGTAAGTTCTATGACACTCAAAGAGAGAGAAAATCCAGACCTTTTAAATAACTCAAGAAAACAAAGAATTGCACAAGGTTGTGGGCTTACACAAGTAGAAATCAATCGTATGATTAAACAGTTTAAAAATGCAGGAAAAATGGCAAAGAAATTTGCAGGTCCTAAAGGTATGAAAGATTTACAAGCAATGATGGGACAGGCTGGTGCAGGTGGGATGGGTGGCATTCCTCGTTAAAACTTTACATTTAAGCTTTCGTCTGCTATAATTTCGCCATCGTAATAACTTCTGAAATAATCCCTCTGTGATTAGAAGGTATTTTACTTATGTAAAATATAATACGCCAAATGGCGGTAAGAGGCACAATAGATAT
>JALUWV010000075.1 GCA_027019335.1 Sulfurimonas sp.
TATAGGCAACTTTTTATTTAGAACTTAGTTTTGGTACCAGCGAATTCAGTTGATCTACTGAAACCGCCTCTTCCACCGCGACCACCGAATCCACCACGACTGCCACCGCGACCACCGAATCCGCCACGACTTCCACCGCGACCACCGAATCCGCCACGACCACCTCCGCGACCACCGAATCCACCACGATCACCTCTGCGATCATTGTAGCCACCTCTATCTTCTCTTGGGGCTCTTGGGGCACTCAAGTCAACTCTTAAGGCTCTTCCATCAACTCTCTCGCCATGTGCTGCACAGGCAGCCTTGGCTTCTTCGGGAGAACTAAACTCACAATGAGCAAAACCTCTTGGATTTCCATCTCTATCATGGGCAACTCTCAAGTCAGTAATGGAACCGTATTGCTCAAAGAACTCCCACAGAGTTTCTTTGGTGCTATTATATCCAACATTTCCGATAAAGATACAAAGGGAACCTTCAGCTTCTGGGTTAACTTCTCTCTTCTCATTCTTTGGGTGTCTATCTTCTGAGAAATTAACTCTCATATTTCTTCCATCAAGTTCTTGTTCATTACAACCGTCAATGGCAGCCTGAGCTGCAGCATGGGTAGTGAAATCAACAAATCCAATACCTTGAGATCTTCCATCTCTCATCAATACCTTGGCTCTTGTGACTTCTCCATATTGAGCAAAGGTCTCTTGCAAGTAAGCATCATCGACATTCCAAGATAAGTTACCAACAAAAAGTTCAGTTGGCCCAGAAGTCTCTTCTTCAGTAGCCTTAGCTGGCTCTTCCTTTACTTCCTCTTCTTCCATTTCTTCATCTTTCTTAGCTGGGGCTTCTTCATTATCTGATGAGCTATCAGACTTCTTGTCTGAAGCTTCTTCGTCATCGGATGAACTGTCAGATTTTTCAGCCTTGGTATCCTTTTTAGCTTGTTTCTTTGGAGCAACTTCTTCTTCAGAGCTGGAGTCAGAATCGGAGTCTTCAATCTCAGCTACTTTCTTAGCCTTAGTTGGCTTTGGTGCTTCTTCAGAGTCAGAGTCAGAATCAGAATCAGATGAAGGCTCCTTAACTTTTTTAGCCTTAATTTCCTTTTTGGCTTCTTTCTTGACTTCTTTCTTGGTTTCTTTTTTGGCTTTCTTTGGCTTAGCAACAATCTCTACTTCTTCACTTTCAGAACTAGAATCATCACTACTAAGATTCTCCTCAACTTTAGCCTTCTTGGTTGTGGCTTTCTTAGTCTCAGTCTTTCTCTTCTTTCCAACAACTGGGGCTGGCTCACTTTCAGAAGAAGAATCATCTGAAGAAGAGGGTTCTTGTTGCTTAACAAATTTCTTCTCTACAACTGGGGCTTTCCCCTTCTTAGACTTCTTTGGCTTGGTTTTGATTTCAACGCTGCTATCACTACTTTCATCAGAGGAGTCGTCACTCTCTTGGGCCTTAGCTTTAGCTTTCAATTCTTTTTTGGAAAGTTTAGCACTTTTCTTTGAGGTTTTTGGCATTTATTTTTATTTATTATAAAATTAAACACGCTCAACTATAAATAGATTCCCTGGGGT
>JALUWV010000076.1 GCA_027019335.1 Sulfurimonas sp.
ATTGAAGGTTATTTCTCGTATTGCCAATAATAACAAAATCTGGAACTTTACAGCGAAAGAAAAGACCCTCAATGCTATTTATGAGAAGTTCAAGAAACTCAAAACTGAGAAGGCTGGTACCTATGGTAAAAAAATTAAGTTCAAATATTTCTCTGTTATAGTTGAACATAAAAATGCTGGTAGAATCAAAATAGTTTTTATAAAAACTAAAGAGAAATTAATCCCTATTGCTTCTACTGATACAGAGATAAACGATGAAGAGATTATTGAGATTTATAAACGCCGATGGGATATAGAACAGGGCTATAAAGAGCTCAGAGAACACTTTGGATTTGGTAAGGAAGAAAATAGAATTTATGAAGCTTTAATAGCTAGAATAACTCTCTCATTCTTCTCATATAATATTGTCAGCTATATCAACAGAATGAGTAATGAACCTAAAACTATAGGTGGTCTTTTTAAAGATTTAGAGTGTGAACTTCACACTCTCTCTATCGCTATGCAAGCATTTATTGAAATCATGGAGAAAATAGCACAGATTGATGAGATTGTAAAGAATAATAAGGATTTTACTAGTATTATCACTACACTGCGAAGCACAACTCAAGATTTGCTTGGATTTAGGTGCGAAAGCTGAGTAAGGAGTCTAAACTTATCCGAGTGCTTGACTTTGCAGAGATTGAAAAGCTTATAACCGTCACTTCACCAACAAATACACCCAAATACAGAGAACAGATAGCAAGGGCCTTTATGAGACCACTGCACAACCAAATAAACACCAATCCTATCTAAAAAACCTAATTTTCAAAAAATATTTCTTGTCTCAAATCTAAAAATTCATTTTTATTCTTAATTTTTACTGATTTTACTCCGTTTTTATCTCTATTTTTCATCTATTTCCAAGCATTTGTGCTCTCATTCTCTTATGGGCAAATAGTTTTAAATTAGCAGCAATGCAAGTAACCGTAAAATTTATTAGAATCTATGTACAAATTGAGTTAGTAAGACTCAAAAAAGTTAAAATGTTGTGACAAAGATACTAAAACAAAGAAATTATCTAATAAATGTGTTAAAATTAATGAGAGTGCTTCAGGCTACTATATTAGAGGCGCTCATATACAATAAAGGTTTATTAATGTTAAAAAATATTATTATTATATCCTTCCTTATTACTGTGACGTTTGCAGAGACACTGCGAGAGAGTTTAAAAGAAGTTTTACAGACAAATCCACTCATTCAAGAGAGACTTAAAAATTATCAAGCAACAAAACAAGACATCATAAGCGCAGAGTCCGGGTACTATCCTAAACTAGACTTAAAATTAGGAGTTGGTCAGGAAAAGATAGAGCGGGTATTAAGAAATACAGATTATTCTGTATATAAAACTTCTCTCAACTACACACACAACATTTTTAACGGTTTTGGCACAACCTCTTTAGTCCAAGGACAAGAGTACAGAACAGTGGCTGCAGCATACAGTTACGTAGAGAAAGTAAATGCCACATCAATGGACCTCGTAAATACATATCTTGAACTTATCAAGAATCAGGAGCTTTTAGGCACAGCAAAAGAAAATGTACAAATTGATCAAGAGATTTTTAGCAATGTAAAAAAAATCTATAATTCCGGTCTCACAACACTTTCAGAAGTAAAAAAGATAGAATCCTCTTTAGCACTTGCAAAATCCAACCTTGTTGTTCAAGAGAACAATCTCCTTAATGCTTCGTATAATCTTCAAAAAGTTTTAGGTCATGAACTCAAATCTGATGCCTTACACAAACCAAGCTTGGATGCAACGCTACTGCCTGCTACACAAAAAAATGCTCTTGCCTTTGCACTCAAGCACAACCCCTCTCTACTTGCAAATGAATACAACATAAAAGTAGCTAAAGCAACAAACAAAGAGAAAAAAGCAAACTATTACCCAAAAATCGACCTGCAACTCTCGCAAGCCTACAACAATAATATCAGCCAAATAAAAGGAAAAGATGATGAATTCCGCGCGATGGCATACCTATCATACAATCTTTTCAATGGTTTTAATGACAAAGCTGCCGTAGAAAAAAGTTATACTCAAGTGGCACAACAGTTTGAAAACAAACGCAATACAAAACGTGAAATCATCCAAAGTTTGAATCTTTCATGGAGTGCACAAAAGAAACTGCGAGAGCAGTTAGTACATCTCAAAGAGTATAAAAAATTCTCAAACAAAACTCTTGTTCTCTATTCCAAAGAGTATGACTTAGGACGCCGGTCACTTCTTGATTTACTCTCTGCTCAAAATGATTTCATCCGTTCTAAATCACAAATCATCACTACAGAGTACAGCATCCTCTACGCACAATACAAAATACTCAATGCAATGGGAGCTTTAGTAACAACTATTATGCACAATGACAAAATTGTCTACTCAAGTGTTAATTTGACAGGGAAAGAGTAATGTTAATATCAAATCTTGATACCTTAAGAATGGATGCTCTTTTAGACTCACTTGTTCTTTTTACTAAAAAATATCACAAGCCTTTCTCGGCTGAAGCACTCACTGCAGGTCTTCCTATAGAACCAGGAGCCGACGCACCGGAACTTTTTTCCATTAACAATGCCAAAGGTCTTTTTTCACGAGCTGCAGCTCGTGCAGGGCTCAAGTCTTCTCTTATTCATCGTCCTCTGCAACAAATTTCAAACCTGCAGCTTCCTATGATTATTTTACTCTCAAATCAGGGGGCCTGCATCTTAGAAAGATTTTCGGATGATAGAAAACAGGTAAAAATAATTATGCCTGCTGAAGAACCTATAGAGCAATGGATAGATACACAAGACTTAGCAGATGAATATATTGGCTATGGCTTTATGGTAAAAAAAGTGTTTGATGAAAGTGATGAAAATACTAAAACACTCAATACACATCAAAAGCACTGGTTTTGGGATACACTCAAACTCTCCATTGGCATCTATAAAGATGTACTGTACGCTTCATTGCTCGTCAACCTTTTTGTTCTTGCCTCTCCACTCTTTACTATGAATGTTTATGACAGAGTTGTTCCAAACAACGCCATAGAAACACTCTGGGTATTTGCCATTGGTGTTGTCATTGTTTATGTCATTGACACCTTTGCAAAATTTTCTCGAACGTATCTTCTGGAAGTTGCTGCAAAAAAGAGTGACATTATTATGTCTTCTATTATCTTTGAAAAGGTACTCTCTTTGAAGATGACACATATCCCTCAATCAGTCGGTTCTTTTGCTAACAGTATCAAAGATTTTGATAGCATAAGAGGGTTTTTAACAAATGCGACGATGGCAGCTGTCATTGACCTGCCATTTGCTGTCATATTCTTAGCAGTCATTGCTTACATTGGAGGTACTATCGTCCTTATTCCAATGGTGACAATAGGACTCATCCTCTCTTATGCATTCTATATCAAAAACCCTCTGCGAGAGAGCATAGAATCCACGCATGAAGCATCTGCAAAAAAAAGCTCGATTCTCATAGAAGCACTCAACAACATTGAAACACTAAAAACACTTGGCGTACTCAACCAAACCCAATGGAAGTGGGAAGAGGCAACAGGAGAGATTGCAGGAAAAAGTCTTAAATCACGCCTCATGTCTGCTTCAATTCCAACCATAACACAACTGCTTATTCAACTCAATACTGTCATGATTATCGTCTATGGTGTCTATATGATTCAAGATTTTGAACTCTCTATGGGTGGGCTCATTGCCATAGTCATTTTAACAGGGCGTACACTTGCTCCAATGGGACAAGTTGCAGGACTCATTACAAATTTTCAAGATGCAAGGACATCTTATGAGATGCTTGATGAAATCATCTCTAAACCAAGTGAACGTCCTGAAGGTAAGCACTTCCTTGAAAAACCTGCCTTTACGGGTCACATTGAGTTTCTAGATGTCACCTTTACCTATCCCGGATCAACGGTACCTGCACTTAAAAATGTCTCTTTTATCATTCATCAGCATGAAAAAGTAGCGATTATCGGGCGTATTGGTTCTGGAAAAAGTACTATTGAAAAACTCATTTTAGGATTATATGAACCTGATTCAGGACAAATTCTAATAGACGGAATAGACCTTGCACAGATAGACCCTGCAGATTTGCGTAAAAACATAGGCTATGTCTCACAAGATGTTATGCTCTTTAGAGGAACAGTAAAAGATAACATTATCTTCAGAGCTACTCACGCAAGTGATGGTGCTATGTTGCGTGCATCGAAGATTAGTGGCACCGATGAATTTATAAAAAAACACCCTAAAGGATATGAAATGCCAGTAGGTGAACGCGGACTTGGACTTTCTGGCGGACAGCGTCAAAGTATCGGTGTTGCACGGGCATTTTTACTTGATGTTCCTATTATTCTTATGGATGAGCCGAGCAATGCTATGGATCAAGTGACAGAGGCAAAACTTTTAGATAATCTTGCTGATGCACTCCAAGATAAAACAGCAATTGTTGTCACACAGAAAATGGCACTGTTGAAAATTGCAGACCGTGTCATTGTAATGAATGAAGGGAAAATTGCCATAGATGCACCAAAAGAAGAAGCAATATTGCAACTCCAAGGTGGAGGTAAAAACAGTGAAGCTTAAAAATGAAGTAGAATATTCACAAAAAGAATATGAATTTATGAACTCATTGAGTGCTGCAATGCTCGAGCAATCCCCAACACGCATCAACCGTGTAATTAAAATTTGGCTTGTAAGCATTCTCATCTTTATTCTTTGGGCCTCTTTTGCACAAGTTGATGAGATTACACGGGGTTCTGGAAAAGTGATCCCGTATGGACAAAATCAAGTTATACAAAATCTTGAAGGAGGAATTGTTGAAGACATTTTGGTGCATGAAGGTGAACACGTTAAAAAAGGAGAAGTACTTCTGAAGATTAAGAACCTTAAAAATGCCTCAACAAGTCAAACCAATAAGATGAAGTACAATGAACTTATTGCAAAAAGAGCCCGTTTGCAAGCTGAAGCGAATAGCACTCCTTTTGTAAGTATAAAAACAGAGAACAAAGAGTTACAAAGACAACTCAAACTTGCACAGCAGCTTTATGAGTCAGATATGAGAGAGTACAAAGCACAAGATAATGCGATGATACAGCAAATAGAACAAAAGAAACAAGGGTATAAAGAAGCAAAAGCAAAAATTCGTTCGTTAAAAAAATCTCTTACTTACGTAACAGAAGAGATTTCCATGACTGAGCCAATGGTAAAAGAGGGGGTGAAATCTCGTGTTGATTTTTTAAAGCTAAAGCGTGAAGCAAATGGCATAGAAAATAACATAGAAGCAGCCCAACTTTCCCTTCCACGTTTGCAATCTGCAATCAAAGAGTACCGCAACAAACGCATTGAAATAAAAGAGAAGTTTATTAAAACAGCCAAAGAAGAGCTAAATAAAACTACGGCCGAAATAGCACGCCTCAAAACTCAGCAAATTGAATACAATGACCAAGTCAACCGAACTATGGTGAAATCGCCAGTTGATGGAATCGTGCAAAAGCTCTTTGTGCATACGGTGGGCGGTGTCGTGAAGCCAGGTGCAGACTTAGTGGAGATTGTCCCTGTCAATGAAAAGCTCTATTTAAAAATCAAAATAAAACCAAGAGATATCGCCTTCATTCACCCTGGTGCAGATGCTATGGTTAAGATATCTGCCTATGATTTCTCCATTCATGGAGGTCTCAAGGGAAAAGTCGTCAACATTTCACCTGATACCATTACAGATAAAAAAGGAAAAACATTTTATCTCATCAATATCCAAACAGAGAAGAACTATCTTGGCACACCGGAGCATCCTTTAAACATCATACCAGGGATGACTGCAAGTGTTGACATCGTTACAGGTAAAAAAACAATTATGCAGTATATTTTAAAACCTATACTCAAATCCAAACAGTATGTATTTAGTGAGAAATAATTATGAAGACAGCACTTTTCAGCCAAAATGAAAACTTGATTTCCGAGTGGGAAAGTAACTTAGTAGACAAAAAAAGTTTATCTGCCTATGATTTAGATTCACTGAAAAGTGTTACTAATAACAATCTTGATGCTTACATAATTATCGCAGACTATGACAGTGTTACCTCCGAGGTCAACAAAATGCTTACAGCCAATACACTTCCTAAATATCTCGTTGTACTTGAGAGAACACCAGAGGTGCTTATTGGAAAAAATCTAATTTTACATGGGGCAAAAGCGTATGGGAATTCACGTATGCTTCCACTCCACCTCGCACAGCTCCTAAAAACTGTAGAGAAAAATAAAATCTGGACATATCCAGAGTTAACAGCACAACTGGCAAAAATAGACTCCATTGCTCTTTCAAAAGAGTCTCAAGCAATACTGCAAAATAGATTAACAGACAAAGAACAAGAAGTCGTTCTTGTAGTTTTAGAGGGGCTTAGCAACGATGCCATAGCAAAAAAACTCGATATTACAGAGCGTACCGTCAAGGCACATATAAGTTCCATCTTTCAAAAACTCCATGTCAATGACAGACTCTCTTTAGTTCTGCTTCTGAAGCAGTAGGACTCTTAAGTTCTATCAGCTTTCATCGACATGGATGTGTGAATCTACTTCAATTGTAGCTGATGATCCGTCATCCTCTGTTGCTGTATACTCTTGATGAGAGTTACCTGTTTCACTATCTGTTTTAAAGTCACCTAATTTCCACGCAGCATCATCACCTTGAGCATTTAAAGGGATATGAGTTGCGTCATTACCATTACTTCCTAATATATTAGTATCATCTGTAGTACTTAAAATACCATCAAGATTCAAAGAACTCATATCTTGCTCCCCGTTACCTAAATCAATATTTATAATATTGGAAATATTATCACCAAGCGAGCCCAAATCAAGATTCATATCACCATCAACAATAAGACCACCTAAGCCATCACCATTCTCTATGTGCGTCATTGTTTCACCACTATTACTTTCTGTAGAAGTTACACTTGACGAGATATTATTAAGCGTACTTTCATCTAATTGTGTTAGCGAAATCATGGTAACAGTTGCATCACCATTTACATCTGTTGCAACTGTATAACTTCCATCACTATTTGCATCTATAGCATTATCACTAGCATCTTGTAAAGTTACTCCGGTTGGTAAATTATTAAGTGTAATATTACTTAATATTTCACTGCCACCTGTATCTGTTAATCCTACATTTAGAGTTATATCATACGAGTATGTTGTAGCAGTACTAGTAGTTTGTGCATCAGTTCCACCAAATTTGACATGTTCCACATTATCAAGTTGTGTTATTTCTCCTGTTGCATTATTTGTAACGATTGTATGCCCCCATCTTTCACCTTGAGTCCACTCACTTGTATCGCCTTTAAACACAACAGTATCATCACCACTGCCACCATTAATTTCACTAAATCCAGATCCAACAGTCATAGTATCATTACCAGCACCTGCATCTATTGTAGAATAACCTAAACCTGCTTTACCAATATTAAGAGTATCATTACCTGATCCTAATTGTACATCGCTAGAACCATCACCTGCTATAATATTATCAGACCCACTATTAGCATGGATTTTATCCCACCCATCTCCAGCTACAACAGTATTATCCCCACTTCCAACATCTATTGCTCTATAACCAACAGCAGCATCACCTATTTGAATTTTATCATCACCACTACCTAGTTGTACTTCATCAAAACCATTACCAGCTCTAATAGTATTGTCATCTGTTCCTGATATTTTAGAGTAACCTAAACCTGCATCTCCAAGTGTTGCATTATCTCTACCACTTCCAAGACTAACATCAAGAACACCATCTCCTGCTTGAAGTACATCATCACCAGCACCAGTGTAGATTGCATCATAACCATCACCTGCTACGATAGTATCATTTCCACTTCCTGCATCTATTTTAGCGTACCCAGCACCTGCATTTCCTAAAGTAGCATCATCATTACCCTGACCTAAACTTACATCAACAGTACCATCACCTGCTTGAACGGTATCATTTCCTGAACCAGTGTAAATAGCATTCCAATTATCACCTGCAGTTACATTATCATTACCACTTCCTGCATCTATTTTAGATGCACCATCTGCTGCTTTACCAATATTAAGAGTATCATCTCCTGAACCTAATTGAACATCAGATGCATTTTTACCTGCAGTTACATTATCATTACCACCACCTGCTACAATTTTATTCCAACCATCCCCTGCCACAACAGTATCATTACCACTACCTGCATCTATTGAATTATATCCTTCAGCAGCATTATTTATTTTGAGATTATCATCTCCACCTTTAAGTTGTACATCATCCCAACCATCACCTGCTATCATACTATCTGCGTGACTAGAACCATCAAGTCTATGGTAACTTGTACCAGCGCTACCCTCATTAACTGCACCATCCATATTTGATGTAGTTGCAGTTTTTGGAGTATCTGGATTAGCTGTTTCAGGATTAATAACACTACCAGAACTATCAGTATGAACTGTCACATCTCCTATCTCCATTTTTAAAGTTGGAGCTGGTGCTGTAGTATTATCAGTACTTCCGGTCACATTAGCAGTATCAGACATACCTTTACCATCGTTGACGGCATCTGCTGCTGTATCTTTGGCTGCTTGTGCATCTACTGTTGAACCAACTGCTGTTGTATCTTGAACACTCTCGCCTGCATCTGTTGCAGCTTTCGTATAGGTATCTTTAGCATCGTTTGCTGTTGCTATCGCTTTATTAGCTGCGTCTATAGCGTTTTGAGAAGTTTGGATATCTGCTGTTGTTGGATTATTGTTTGCGGCTAGAGTATCTACTGCTTTATCGGCTGCATTTATGGCATCGTTAGCATTGGCTGCTGCTGTGTCAGCTGCTGCGTGAAGGTCAGATACATTTTTATCTGAATCTATTTCTGCTTGGACTGCTGTATCTTTGGCTGCTTGTGCATCTACTGTTGAACCAACTGCTGTTGTATCTTGAACACTCTCGCCTGCATCTGTTGCAGCTTTCGTATAGGTATCTTTAGCATCGTTTGCTGTTGCTATCGC
>JALUWV010000077.1 GCA_027019335.1 Sulfurimonas sp.
GATTTAATTATAATTCTCAGTTATAATTTTATTATCAATTATACTTATAGGAATTATTATGTTAAAAGATTTTGCAAAATTGCAAACATTTTTGATGGTTATCAAAGAAAAAAGTTTTTCTAAGGCTTCGGCAAAATTAGGAATCTCTCAACCTGCGGTAACACAACAAATCAAATTTATAGAAGATTATTTAGACACAAAGATTGTGGATAGAAAGAAAAATGGGATTTTGCTCACAAAAGAGGGTGAAGATTTATTTAGAATTGCGCAAAGACTTGAAAAAACGATTATGGCAAGTGAAAAAGATTTACTCAAAATCATCAACAAAGACTTTACTTTTATCATGGGTTCTTCTTTTACCATTGGAAACTATATCTTACCAAATTATCTCGGTGAAATCAAAAAGCGTATTGGTAATGAAGTCTTTATGAATGTTGATTGGTCTGGTAAAATTATTGAACAACTTTTAGATAAAAAAATTGATATTGCACTCATAGAATCTCCAGTTATGGAAGATGGGCTTATCTATAGAGAATGGGTTGAAGATGAACTTGTTGTTATTTCAAATCAACCCATTAAAAAACAGCTAGCAGCAGATGACTTACTTGAGTTTGACTGGATTTGTCGTAACGAAGATTCAAATACTAGAAAATTAACAGCAGAAGCTTTTGAAGAGATTGGTGTACAATGTAATCATTTTAATGTGATAGGTGTACTTGCGAGTACAACAGCTATCAAAGAGTCGATTATCAGAGCGAAAAATACAGAAAAACCGCTTGTATCTATAATGTCAAAGCATGTATGTCAAACAGAAGTTGAAAATGGCACACTTTTTGAGTCTAAACTCAAAAATCATAAGATTATACGAAAATTCTATATCGCTTACTCTAAAGACAAAAAACATGATGCTTTTGTCGATAATGTTGTAAACTATCTTCTCTCTTTACATAAAATATAAATTATTTTAAAAATTTAGAGTTCTCTGGATTCGATAAAAACGAAGCCATTGAATTCTCTACACCATTTGTATCGAGCTGTTTTTCATCAATACTTGGCAATTCTTTGAGTGTTGCAAGATTTATAAAAATGGGTGTTTCATCTACAATAATCTGCATAATACTCAGTAGTGGTACACTGACAATACTCCCAATATTATCTGTTCCAAAACCAGCTTCAAACACAAGCAAATCATCTTCTATTCTTGCTGTTTCAAATGTATAACCTGCGAGAAAGAAAAGTGTCAAAGGACGAAATTCTGCATTTATCTCGTGTGGTAATTCAGGGTCAAAACCAGCATCTTCTATCTTACATAATATCCCAAAATTTTGTTCTTTTTCAAAAAAGTGGATAACTAAATCTTGTATATGTTGTTTCATTAAGCGTGCGAAATCAATATCTTCTGTGACTGTTTCTAACAATAGAGTCCCTTTTGTTTATCTTCTGCTATTATATCAAAATCTATCATTGCATTCAACAAAGCTACTTTTTCATACTTTACTAGCTCATGAACATAGATATTTTTTTCATATATTTGTTTTGTGTCTAAGAGCCTTGCTCGGGTTGTGCCTTTGAGTAAAGGGTTTTTTGGAGTCAACCATTTTTCTCCATCAAAAAATGCAATATTAGCTATACTTGTATCTGTTACTAAATCATTTTTTATCATCAAAATATCATCTGCATCCTCTTTATAAGCAAAATTATTATCAAGTTGGCTTCTATCGGCATACTTTTTACTGTACTCTATCGTGTCATCAAAAATTAGCTTGAGCTTCTCGATCTTGCGTTTGTGATAGAGATGATAACTCACAGCGATACTTTTGTCTGAGTACAGCACACGACAACGATAAAGACCTTTTTGAGGTGGATGGAGTAAGGATTGTAGATTTTGAAATGCTGTGACATGCAAAGAAGAAAGGACTGATTCATAGCGTTTTTGATGATACTCAAGATGGAAAAGCTTTCCATCTTCTACTTTTATAGTCTCTAAAAAAAGATTATTCACTATAAAGTTCTGTACTTAAATAGCGTTCTCCTGTATCACAAAGGATTGTGACGATTGTTTTACCTTGAAACTCAGGACGAGATGCGACTTGCATTGCAGCCCAAACATTTGCTCCAGCTGAAATACCCACAAGTAAACCTTCTTCTTTTGCTAGCATTTTAGCCGTTGCAAATGCATTTTCATTGCTTACTTTGATAACTTCACCATATAAAGTTGTATCTAAAACAGTGGGTATAAATCCTGCACCAATCCCTTGAATTTTATGTGGTGAAGGAGATTCACCTGAGAGAATTGCTGATGATTCAGGTTCTACAGCAAAAATAGCGATATTTTTATCGGCTTCTTTTAAAACTTCTGATGTACCAGTAAGTGTTCCACCTGTTCCAACAGCGGCGACAAAAGCATCAAGTTCTCCATCTGTATCATTTAAAATCTCTTTTGCAGTGGTTAAACGATGGATTTCAGGGTTGGCAGGATTTTCAAACTGTTGTAAAATAATAGAATCTTCAATCGAAGCTTGTAACTCTTCTGCTTTTTTCATAGCACCTTTCATCCCCTTAGCTGCAGGTGTTAAATGTAACTCTGCACCTAAAGCTTTTAAAATATTGCGGCGCTCTAAACTCATAGATTCTGGCATCGTTAAAATAAGTTTGAGGTTTTGTGCCGCACAGTTTGCTGCTAATGCTATACCTGTGTTGCCACTTGTTGGCTCAATGATAGTCGTGTCTTGTGTGATTTTTCCTGTTTCTTGCGCTCGTCGAATCATGTTGAAACCGATTCTATCTTTGACCGAGCTTGTAGGATTTAAAAATTCACATTTGCCTAAAATAGTGGCTCCCGTCTTTGCAGATGCTTTATTTAAGCGAACTAAGGGAGTATTTCCTATCAATTCTGTGATGTTGTTTGCTATCTTCATGTAAAATTCCTTTATGCAAATAATTTTACACTAAACTTGACTAACAAAAGGTGACATAATGAAGATTTATAGTAGTGATGGGAAAAAACTCATCAATGCAGAGTATGACGATATTATAGAAGTCAATGACATAGTGGATGGAATGAAAGTACTTTCAGTACAATCAAACTCTCCAGAAGAGTATGCTGTTTTTTTACTTGAAGCTAGCACGCAAGTAACCTGCTATATTTTTGATGAAGTCTTTATAGTTGGAAAGGGTGAAAGCTTTGACACCTTAGTCGATGCTATTGCTGCTTGGAGTAATGATGAGATTTAGGGCTGTATCAACCATTTGTTGTTGATCGTATCCATCTTAACTTTTTCCAATCGAGATAAGAACTCTTCTCGACTTACCTCTTTCGCACCTAAACTTTTTAAATGTTGTGTCGGTACCTGACAGTCAATAAAATCATATCCCCACTCTTGTAAGTGTTGCACAAGGACTGCATAGGCGGCTTTTGAGGCATCATTTTCATCTGCGAACATTGACTCTCCGCAAAATACTTTTCCTATCACTAATCCATACAATCCACCTACTAATTTGTCGTCTTTATATGTTTCAACACAGTGGGCTATCCCTTGCCCATGGAGTACACTAAAAGCTTCAATGAGGTCACTATTTATCCAACTCCCTTCTTGCTCGGGTCTCTCTTTGTTCGCACATTTTTGCATGACTTGCACAAAGTTTGTATCAAATTTATAGGTAAATTTTTTCATACTTTTCTTTAAAGAACGGTGAAGTTTAAAATCACTCAACTCCATAATAAGTCGAGGAGTAGGAGACCACCAGAGGATAGGGTCATCTTGTGAATACCATGGAAAAATACCATTTTGATATGCACGCACTAATCGAGAAGGATTCAAATCCCCTCCCCATGCGACAATCCCTTCTTCACTTGCTTGACTTGGATGAGGAAAATTAAGAGTATACGAAGAAAGTTGCGGTATATTCATCTAGTTTTCCTGAAAATCCAGTAAGAGTTTCTCTTTATAATCAACATATACTTTCCCACCATTTTGAAGGGAGCCAAATAAAATTTCATCGCTGAGTTTGTTGGTAATGTTATCTTGAATGAAGCGCTTGAGTGGTCTTGCTCCCATCTCTACAGAGTACTCACTTTGAGCGATAAATTTTCTCGCTTCTTCTGAAAGTATCACTTCTATCTTTTTCTTTTTTAAATCATTGTTGAGTTCAAAGATAAACTTACTTACGATTCCCTCAACTGTTTGCATCTCTAAGGCTTGAAAGTGAATGATGGCATCAAGTCTATTTCTAAACTCTGGACTAAAAAATGATTTGAGTTCTTCATTTTTTGAGAGAGAAGTATCTTTGTTAAATCCCATCACACTTCTTGCATTGGCTCCAATGTTCGATGTCATGATAAGGATGACATTTTGAAAATCAGCCTTATAACCGTTGTTATCAGTTAAGCTTGCACTATCCATGATTTGGAGTAAAATGTTAATTAGGTCAGGGTGTGCTTTTTCTATTTCATCTAAAAGTAAAACGGTATAGGGGTGTTTTTTTATAGCTTCTGTTAGGAGTCCACCTTGTTCATACCCTACATATCCAGGAGGCGCACCGACAAGTCTACTCAGTGCATGTTTTTCCATATACTCACTCATATCAAAGCGCTCATAATGAATGCCGAGAGTCTCACTGAGTGCAATGGCTAATTCTGTTTTACCTACACCTGTTGGACCCGCAAAAAGGAAAGAGGCAATCGGTTTTGTCTGAGAACTTAAACCTGCTTTTGAAATCTTAATCGCTTCGCTGACTTTACTTACGGCACGCTCTTGTCCAATCACTCTTTTTTGTAGCTTTTCTTGGAGTGTTTGCAAGGCACTTGTTTCGTCTTGAGTAATATTTGTCGTAGATATGCCAACAATAGAAGCTATGGTTTTTTCTATATCTTGTGCAGTTACTTTGATTTTCTTTTTCTTTGTTAGGTGAAATGCAGCAGCTGTTTCATCGATGAGGTCAATGGCAATATCTGGTAAATATCTTTCATTTATGTATCTTTTTGAGAGTTCTACAGCACTTTTGAGTGCTTTATTTGTGTATGTCACACCATGATGCACTTCGTATTTTGATTGCAAACCTTTTAAAATCAAATAACTTGTTTTTTGAGAAGGTTCTTCTATGTCTACTTTAGAAAATCGTCGTGCAAGTGCCTTGTCTTTTTCAAATCCATTTCGATACTCTGCAAAAGTTGTTGCACCCATACATCGTAGTTCTCCTGAAGCTAAGGCAGGTTTGAGTTGATTAGCTGCATCCATCGTGCCACTTGTAGCACCTGCACCTATAAGTGTATGTATTTCATCTATAAACAAAATAGCATCAGGTTCTTTTTTGAGTTCATCCATCACACCTTTGAGCCGTTTTTCAAAGTCGCCTCGGTACTTAGTGCCAGCGAGTAAAGCACTCATATCAAGGGCATAGAGTTGGGACTTTTTCATGATTTTTGGAACTTTACCCGCGGAGATATTGAGTGCGAGTCCTTCTGCTATGGCTGTTTTGCCTACACCTGCTTCACCCACCAAGATAGGATTGTTTTTTTTACGTCGACAAAGAATTTGTGTAACTCTTTGAATCTCTTTTTCACGACCGATGACGGGGTCTATTTTTCCCTCTTTTGCTTTTTGGAGGAGGTTGATAGAGTATTTGGAGAGAAAACTCTCTTTTTCTTTTTCAACTTCTGGATTTTCTCTATGTGAGATGAGTTCTAAAATATCAAGTTGAGAGATTTGGTACTCATTGAGTAATATATATGCAAATGTATCTTGTTCATGAAAGAGTGCAGCCAGTAAATCTCCAATATTTGCACTTGTTTGTTGTGCAGACTGGAGATGTTGTATCATGGTTTCTACTAAACGCGAAAGTGCAAGACTCTCGTATGGTTCTTGATTTATATTTGATGGGAGTGTGTCCATCTGTGTTTGAATATAGAGTGAAAGCTCTTTTTTCATGCGCTCCACATCCCCATCACAAGTGTCGATAATGTAACTGCCTTCTTCGGAAGAAAGCACAAGATAAAAAACATGTTCTATTGTGAGGTATTCATGTCGCATCTCTTTTGCAAATAGAATAGATTTTTGAAAGACATCATTTAAAGAGGTACTTATCATTACTCTTCCTCCATCATTGCTTTGAGAGGAAATCCACTTTCTTGTGCTTTTTTCTTGACTTGCATGACTTTTGTTTCGGCTATCTCTTTAGTGTAAATGCCGCAGAGACCCCTCTCTTTTTTATGCACTTCTAACATAATATTTTCTGCCTCTTCATAACTCTTATGAAAAAATCTCATAAGAATGTCAATGACAAAATCCATAGAAGTATAATCATCATTTAAAATATAAACTTTATACTTTTTGGGATATTTTATCTGTAACTCTTCTGCGAGTTCATAATCTGTATGTATAGACATAGTATTTATTTCGCTGCATTGAGAAAATCTTCTATGATGTCTTGAGGATTTTCAAGACCTATAGAGATACGGATAAGACCATCAGTAATGCCTAAAAACTTTTTTGTTTCTGCATCAAAATCACTGTAAATAGTAGATGCCATATGAAGTGCCAATGTTCTGCTGTCGCCAATATTCGCTGTGATTGTGACTAATTTACTTGCGTTTAAAAACTGATATGCTTTTTCTTTTGTTTGTAAGTCAATCGTTAAAAGTGTGCCACAGCCATTTTGAAAATCACTCAAATATCTTTGATGGTGTGGATGAGACTTGAGGGAAGGGTGGTTTACACTCAGTCCAGCTTTGTCAAGTGCTTCTGCAACGATGGCAACACTTTGCATAATTCGTGGGAGTCGAAGTGCTAATGTTTCAAGTCCTAGCATTGTTTGGTAACTTGCATGGGCATTTGCACTCATTCCTAAATCGCGTAAAGCTCTTTTTTTTGCGATAGGAATAAGTGCCATATCGCCTACTTTTTCGATTATCTTATGCAAGTCTTGATACCTTGCAGTTTTAAATTTATCACTTTCTTTGTTTATAGCACGAAACACAACACAACCACCAAGAGCAGAGGAGTTTCCTGATAAAATTTTTGTTGTTGAGTAAACAACAATGTCTGCACCTAAGCTTAAAGGTTCGATACTTAGTGGTGTAATCGTGTTATCAACGATGAGTGCGACACCAGCATCATTTGCGATTTTTGCAATAGCTTTGATGTCTGGTAAACGCATATTTGGGTTTCCAACACTCTCTAAAAAGATGATTTTTGTTTTCTCTGTAATGGTATTTTGGATAGCTTCGAGTTGGTCAACATCAAAAAAAGAAGTACTGACTCCAAATCGAGAGAGGGTTTCACTAAAAAGTGCATAAGTTCCACCAAATAAACCACCTACACTGATGATTTCATCACCACTTGAGACAATAGACATAATAGCAAGTGAAGATGCCCCCATACCAGAACTTGTGGCAACAGCCCCTATACCTCCATCCATTTGGGCAATGATGGACTCTAATTTTGCGGTAGTTGGATTACCCATACGAGAGTAGAGTGGTTTTTTGACACTTCCATCAAAAATGCCTTCTGCTATTTGTGGAGTGGAATAGCCAAAAGATGCAGAGTTTGTAAGAGTAGGTGAAATAGCACCTTCTTTACTTCCAACAGAGTGGACAAATTGTGTACAATATTTTTCAAAATGATTCATTTAAAGTTGGCCTTATGATTAAGTACTCAATTATACAAGATATGTGATAAATATATAGATAATAACTAGGAAGTGTATTCTTTTTTATGATAGAATTGTGGCTATATAAAAATAAGAGGATTTAGACGAATGCAAGAACAAACAATTTTAGAAAAATTGGATGAAAAAGTATCTGAAATACTACAACAATGCGATTCACTGAAAGGTGAAAATGAGATGATGAGAAATGAACTGCTAACATTAAAAGCCGAACGTGAACTAAAAGATAAAGAGATAGAAAGACTGAGTGAAGAGACTGCAATGAAAGATTTAGAAATAGAAGAAATTGTAAATAAAATAGAAAGTATTTTGAGTTAAAAAAATATGAGTAAAAAAATAAGTTTGCGAATAGGTGGTCGTAATTTTGATATTGATGTGGATGAAAATTTTTTACAATTTATAGAGTATCAAATGGCAAAAGATTTTAACCGAGATGGAAATAACGACCTTAAAATATTGTTGCAAGCTTATATAGGAAAAACCTATGAATTATATATTCAAGAACAAAAAATAGATAAAATTTTAAAAAAGTTAGATAAATAACACTTTTTTTATAATAATATAAGTTAAAAGTGTTATAATTTCGACCTCTTAAACTAGAGATGGTGTGCGCTCGTAGCTCAGCTGGATAGAGCACTGGTTTGCGGTACCAGTGGTCACACGTTCGAATCGTGTCGGGCGCACCATAATTCAACCCTTGAAACCCCCATAAATACGACATTCCAACCTTTAAGTGATACTTTTGAGACACTTGATAATCTCCGGAAATTTGAGACACATTTGCGGAAACTAAACCTCTACAATTTGACCTATTTACACCTCCGAAATGGCACTTATTTTTTTCGCATACGAGTGAGTAATAAAGTAGCACGAAAAAGCCTTCATACCGATAATCTTACACTTGCTGTAATCTTGAAACTTTATATCCTCCAACACTTACAGAGTCTACACTTAACTCCTGCTACACTTTATTATACATTCTTCAGTCCGAAAAATACCGAAATGTTGAAAGATTTTAAGATTGATACACTTTTGCTTGATGTTGAGAACTCCGTTAAGAGAGCATTGAATATTGAGCATAAACCAACTACACCACCACCACTAAAAGAGAAAAATAGATTAAGCACTTATGCCGCTGAGTTTATAGCCGATAAAAAACAGTTGGGAACGAGTGCTAAAACTATTGTTAAGTACTGATGTTACGATAAAAAGAATTTCAAATTTCCTAAAAATGTTTCAATACTATGCAACCTGCAGTTCCTCAACTTTTTGATAAGCACTCTTAAGAGCTTCAATATATATTTTTTCCTTT